>CALKYE010000309.1 GCA_938003765.1 uncultured Planctomycetia bacterium | reverse complement strand
TCGAGGCCGAGCAGCGCGAGCAGCGTGGCGTGGAAGTCGTGGATGTGCACGCGGTCCTTGGCTGCGTAGAAGCCGTAGTCGTCGGTCTCTCCGTAGCTGAAGCCGCGCTTGGTTCCGCCGCCCGCGAGCCACATGGTGAAGCCGTGCGGGTTGTGATCGCGTCCGTTGGTCCCCTGCGCGACCGGCGTGCGGCCGAACTCGCCGCCCCAGATCACGAGCGTGTCCTCGAGCATCCCGTGCGCTTCGAGGTCGCGCAGCAGGCCCGCGATCGGCCGGTCGACTTCGCGCGCGTTCTTGGCGTGGTCCGCGGCGAGGTTCTCGTGCTGGTCCCACTTGTAGCTGTGCGTGCACTGCACGAAGCGCACGCCGGCGGCGCTGAGGCGACGCGCGAGCAGGCACTGGCGGCCGAAGTTCTCCGTGACCGGATCGTCGATGCCGTACAGCTTGTGCGTCTCGTTCGACTCGCGCGACAGATCGAACAGCTCGGGCGCCTCGGTCTGCATGCGGAAGGCGAGCTCGAAGCTGGCGATGCGCGCGTCGAGCGCCGCGTCGGCCTCGCGCTGCTCGCGGTGCTCGCGATTGACCTCGCCGAGCAGATCGAGCTGCCGCCGCTGCGCATCGCGCGTCGCGGGATCACCGGCGAGGTGCGCGATCGCGGCCTGCTTGGCGGGAACGCTCGCGTTGCCGATCGGAGCGCCCTGGTAGATGCCGGGCAAGAACGCGCTCGACCAGTTGTTCACGCCGCCGTGGCCCAGCGTGGGACAGATCGTGATGAACCCGGGCAGGCTCTCGTTCTCGCTGCCCAGACCGTAGAGCACCCACGAGCCCATGCTCGGCCGCACGAAGGTGGCCGAGCCCGTGTGCAGCGCGAGCAACGCGCCGCCGTGCGCCTCGTTCGTGCCCCACAGCGACTTCACGAAGCACAGCTTGTCGACCTGCGTCGCGACGCTCGGGAACAGCTCGCTCACCCACGCGCCGCTCTCGCCGTGCTGCGCGAACTTCCACGGCGACGCGAGCAGGTTGCCGGTCTGCGCGAACTGGATGCGCGGCTTCTCGAAGGGCAGCGGCTTGCCGTGGTCGCGCTGGAGGAGCGGCTTGTAGTCGAAGGTGTCGACCTGGCTCGGGCCGCCGTGCATGAAGAGAAAAATCACGCGCTTGGCGCGCGGCGCGAAGTGCGGCGAGCGCGCGCCGAGCGGGTTCGTGCTCTCGCCGAGGCCCAGCCCGCGCGCGAGACCGCCGAGCGCGACCGCGCCGAATCCGGCGCCCAGGCTCGTGAGGAGTTCGCGGCGAGTGTGCGGCGGAGTCCAGAGCTTGCGCAGCGGAGATCCGAAGGCGTCAGTCGACATACAGCACCTCGTTCGCGCACAACAGCACCTGCGCCAGGGCGCTCCACGCGTCGCGCGCGGGTGCGGCGGGCGTCGGAGTGCTCTCGCCGACGTTGGCGGCGACGCGCACTCCTTCGGCGGGCGATTCGTCGAGCACGAAGGCGAGCGCGCGGGACAGCTCGCGTTCGCTCGGCTCGCGCAGCAGCACGCGGCGGTACAGCTCGGCGATGCGCTCGCGCGCGTCGGTCGCGGCGCTCGTGGCCTTCGCCAACGCATCGCTTGCGGTCCGCATCAGCGGACTGTTCATCAAGTACAGCGCCTGCGAGGGCGAAGTCGTCGTCGGCCGCGCCTCGACCGTCACGCTCGGGTCGGGATAGTCGAACGCGGCGAACAAATCGAGCATCGCGTTGCGGATGACCGGCAGGTACAGCGAGCGCCGCGGCGAGTCGTAGGTGGTCTGGTCGTTCGACTGATCGTTGGTGACGTAGGCGCGGTTGGCGATCTTGAACAGCGTTCCGCCGATCTCGCGCGAGAGCTGACCGGAGAGCGCCAGCACGTTGTCGCGCAGCGCTTCGGCGTCGAGGCGCC
Source organism: uncultured Planctomycetia bacterium (assembly GCA_938003765.1). Lineage (GTDB taxonomy): Bacteria > Planctomycetota > UBA1135 > UBA1135 > WYBT01. Next base: position 19,006 of record CALKYE010000309.1, on the reverse strand, counting down.
GGCGTTCGAAGCGCCACAGCGCGAGGTTCTCGGGATCGAGCGCGCGCGCCGCCGCGTCCTCGCGCGACGCCATGCGGTACGTCTCCGAGAGCAGGATCGTGCGGTGCAGGCTCTTGAGCGACCAGCCGTTGCGCACCAGCTCGCGCGCCAGCCAGTCGAGCAGCTCGGGATGCGTGGGCGTGTCGCCGCGCGCGCCGAAGTTCGAGCTGGACGCGACGAGTCCGCGGCCGAAGTGCCCCTGCCACAGGCGGTTGGCGATCACGCGCGCGGTGAGCGGGTTGCGCGGGTCGAACAGCCAGCGCGCGAACTCGAGCCGGCCGCTCGCGCCAGCGGGGATCTGCGGGTCCGGCAGATCGAGCTCCAGCGCGGTGAAGAAGCCGCGCGGCGTCGCCGTCGCCTCCGGGTCGAGGTGATTGCCGCGCTTGAACACCGGCACGTCGCCCACTTGCTCCGCGTCCCGCACGGCCAGCGCGCGCTCGAACTCGGGCGCGAGCGTTTGCTCGAGTTCCTTGGTCTTCGACTGCGCAGCCGCGATCGCCGCGCGATCCGCCTCGCTGTGGTGCGGCGCCATCGCCTCGGTCGAGAGCTTGAGCGGGCTCTCGCCGCCGCGCAGCGCAAGGCGCAGCGCCTCCAGTCCAACGTCGTCGAGCTTCTCCGGCTTCTTGTCGCCTTCGCCGCGCCGCGTGCGCCACGCAACCTCGGCGGCGGAGAACAGCGCCTGATAGCGGCCCGCGAGTTCGCGCAGCGACGTCGGCGCCAGCCCGTCGAGCAGTCCGAGCACGTGGGCGTTCCAATTGCCCAGCTTGCCCGCCGCGCGCTCGCTGCGCAGGCGCTCGAACTCGCGTTCGAAGTCCGCGCCTTCCAAGGCCGCGAACGCGTGCCACAGCGCGAACACCGGGTCCTCGCGACGCGCGCTGGCCATCAACGCGAGCGTCCACGAGCGCACGAGCTCGGGCGTGAGGCCTCCCGCCCACTCGTTGCCCTCGATCGGCCAGTCGCTGGTCTCGCGGTCGTGCGGCACGTCGATCAGCGCGAGCTTGTCGAGGTGCGGCATGTCGTGCTCGCGCTCGATGCGCAGCACGTTGCGGCCCGCGCGCAGCTCGAGCACGCCCACGCGCGTCCAGCGTTGACCGTCGGGGTTCCAGGAGCCCGTCGTCTCGGCCAGCGCGTTGTCGAACGCGAGCTCGCCGTCGACGAGCACGCGCACCGGACGCGAGGCCTGCGCGGCGTAGCGCACCTCGAGCTGGCGCCTGCCGGCGGTGGCGAGCGTGAGGTCGAACTCCGCGTACTGCCGCCCGGCGTTGCCCGTGCGGAGGATGACGGTCTGCGCCGAGCCGTACTGCTCGCGGTCGACGATCAAGTTGCCGCGGCTCTGCTCCTCGGCCTCGAGCAAGAGCGCTCCACGCGTCGCGCTCGCAGCGGCGAGCATGTAGCGCGCGGTTTGCGAGACCCACGCGCTCACCAGCGCCTCGTCGGCGCTCGCGCGCAACGTCTCGAGCGCTCCACGCGCCTCGTTCAACTTCGCGACGTGCGCGGCGCGCGCTTCGATCGCGGCCGCCCGTCCCAGCTCGCGCTCGTTCCAACCCGAGACGAAGGCCAGGTTGCCCATCGTCGCTGTGCTCTTGAACACGCCGCCGAGCGCGTAGTAGTCGGCCTGGCTGATCGGATCGAACTTGTGATCGTGGCAGCGCGCGCAGCCCATCGTCATTCCGACGAACGTGCGGCAGGCGACGTCCATCTGCTCGTCGACGATGTCGTACACGAGCTTCTGCTTGTCCTGCTCGGCCAGCATCTTCGGACCGAGCACGAGGAAGCCCGTGGCGATGAGCTGATCCTTGGTCTGCTCCTCGCTCTCGGCCTCGGGCAGCAGATCGCCGGCGAGTTGCCAGGTCGCGAACTGGTCGTAGGGCAAGTCCTGGTTGAGCGCGCGCACCACCCAGTCGCGGTAGCGCCACGCGTTCGACATGGCGAGGTTCTCGTCGAGCCCGTTCGAGTCCGAATAGCGCGCGAGATCGAGCCAGTAGCGCCCCCAGCGCTCGCCGTAGTGCGGCGAGGCGAGCAGCGCGTCGACGCGGCGGGTCCACGCATCGGGCGACGCGTCGCGCTCGAACGACTCGAGCTCCTCCAGCGTCGGCGGAAGGCCGGTGAGGTCGAGACTGAGTCGGCGCAGCAGCGTGCGGCGGTCCGCGCGCGGCGCGGGGGCGAGACCGAGCTGCTCGTGGCGCGCGCGCACGAACAGGTCGACTTCGTTCGCGCACCAGGCTTCGTCCTGCGGCGTCGGCGGCGCCTCGTCGCGGATCGGACGCAACGACCACAGCTCGCTCGCGCGGGCCGCAGTGACTCCGCCTCCCGCCGCTTCTTCGTTCGACGCGCTCGACGGACTCGCCGGGAACGGCGCGCCACGTCGCACCCATTCGGCGAACAGCTCGATCTCGTGGTCGGAGAGCTTGCCCTTGGGCGGCATCTCGATCTCGCCCGAGTAGCGCACCGCTTCGACGAGCAGGCTCGCCTCGGCGTCGCCCGGCACGAGCGCCGGCCCGCCGAGTCCGCCTTCGAGCAACGCTTCGCGCGAGTCGACGCGCAAACGTCCCTTGGGCCTCGAAGTCGCGCTCGAGTGGCACTCGTAGCAGTGCTGCACGAGCAGCGGACGAACCTTGGACTCGAAGAACTCGAGATCGCGCGCGCTGGGCGCGTCCTGTCCGTCGAGAGCGGCGCTCGCCGGGGCGGCGAGCACCAACGCCCAGGCCAGCGAGGGACGGAGCTTGGTGAACACGACTCCGCCGAGAATACACCGCGGACTTGATAGCGCCGCCCGGCCCGACGACGCTGGCTGGACCCGCGAAAGTCGCGGCGAGCCCGACATGCTCCAGCGCAAGACCGTGCGCACTCCACGAGCCCCCACCGCGTGAGATCGTCCAACTCCAACTTTGGCCTGCTGGTGTGCGCGCTGGCGCTCAGCGGATTGATGGCGTGCCGTTCGAGTTCCCCCGCTGCGACGACGCCGCCCGCGTCGAGCTCCGTGGGATCGCTGCGCAACGCGCGCGTGGCGATCGAACGTCCCGCGACGCAGCTCACGATGTTCGTCGGCGCAGCGACCGACGCGCAGCGCGACGAGCTCGCACTCCTCGCGCCAAACGTCGCCGTCGTCGCCGGCCTCACCCGCGAGCAAGCGCTCGAGCGCGCAGGCGAAGCCCATGCGATCGACGCGCGCTACGCCACGCCGGAGTTCATCGCGAGCGCGCCGAATCTGCGCTGGATCCAGGCGCTGAGCGCGGGTGTCGATCGCTACCTCAACCTGGCGGAGCTGCTCGAACAGCGCAGCATCGTGCTGACCAACATGCAGGGCGCGTACGGCCCCGCGATCGCGGACCACGTCTTCGCGATGCTCCTCGCTCTCTCGCGCGACTTGCGCTTCTACTCGGAGCAGCAGGCGCAGGCGCGCTGGACGCGCGGGAACCCCGACGGCCAGCCCTTCGCGCTCGAGGGCCTCACGATGCTCGTGGTGGGCCTGGGAGGCATCGGCACGGACGTGGCCGAGCGCGCGCACGGCTTCGGCATGCGCGTGATCGCCACGCGTCGCTCCGACGACGGAGGCCCCGCGTTCGTCGAGCACGTCGGCAAGCCCGAGGAACTGCTGACGCTGTTGCCGCGCGCCGACGTCGTCGCCATCTGCGTTCCGCTCACGCCCCAGACGGAGCGGATGTTCGACGCGCAGGCCTTCGCGGCGATGAAGCCCGGCGCGATCGTGGTGAACATCGCGCGCGGCAAAGTGGTCGACACGGAGGCGCTGCTCGCGGCGCTCGAGTCAGGACGACTGCGCGGCGCGTGCCTGGACGTGACCGAGCCCGAGCCGCTGCCCGCCGATCACCCGCTGTGGCGCGCCAAGGGCGTGCTGATCACGCCGCACGTCGCCGCGGACTCGAAGCTCAGCGAAGACCGCGCGTGGACGCTCTTGCGTGAGAACGTGCGGCGCTTCGGCGCCGGCGAGCCGCTCTACAACGTGGTCGATTGGAAAGCCGGCTACTGAGCCCGGCGCCCATGCTGCGCACTGCGGATAGTGGGATCCCGCGGCGCGAGAACCGAGCATCGCGACGATGAGCCCCTGGGCCGTCATCCTGCTCGGACTCGGCCTCGCGGTGGACAGCACGCTGGTCGCCCTGGCGCTGGGCCTGCGCGCCGGACACAGGCGCATGCAAGCCGCGCTCGCGATCGGAGCGACGTTCGGAGCCGTGCATGGCGCGTTGACGCTGCTGGGCTCGGTGATCGGAGCGAACGTCGCCGACTGGTTCGCGCGCTTCGACCACTGGATCGCGTTCGCCGTGCTCGCCGCGCTCGGCGTCAAAGGACTGCTCGAAGCGCGACGCAGCGATGAAGCGCCGCGCGAGCTCGCCGCGTCGACGGTGCTGCTCGCGTCGGTCGCGACGAGCCTCGACGGCGTCGCGGTCGGCTTCGGAATGGCCGTAGCGGGCGAACCCGCGAGCCTCATCGCGCTCAGCGCGGCGGTTGCGACGGCTCTCGGCTCGACGTGCACGTTCCTCCTGGGGCGGCGCGTTCCGCCGAGCGGCCGACGTGCGGCGCACGTCGCCGCTGGATTGGTGCTGATCGGCCTGGGCGCGGGCTTCTTGCGCTCGCACCTGACCGGTCAGTCCTGATCGACGTTGCGCGGCGTGTCAGAGCTGCGTGCGAACTCATCGCAGAGTCCGCGCGATCGCCGAACACGATGGAGAGCGCTGTCGAAGCGAACCGAGCCGCGTCGCGGCGCGAACGGCTCTGGCGCCGTGCCGCCATCGCGGGCAGCCTGTAGCGCGTGAACTTCGCTTCGATCGCGCTGCTCGCGGCACTCTGCTCCGCGCCGCAGAACTCGCTCACGCCGCCGAGCAGAGGCGCGCCGCCGCTCGACTTGCACGTCGGCGCCGCAGCGGACAGCGCGAAGCCCGCGCGCGGCGGAAGCGTGGTCGTCGCGACGCCTTCGCTCCCGCCGAGCCTCAACGCGATGCTCGAGAGTTCAGGCGTCGCGCGGCAAGTGCTGTACGAAGTCCACGACAGCCTGCTGCGGCGCAACTGGGAGACGTGGGAGCTCGAGCCCTCGCTCGCGAGCGCGGTGGAACGCACGCTCGACGACAAGCGGCTCGTGCTCACCTTCACGCTGCGCGAGAACGTGCGCTGGCACGACGGCCATCCGTTCGATGCGCGCGACGTGCTGTTCTCGTTCGAGTGCTTCCGCAACCCGCACGTGCGCTGCGACCGCAAGCGCGCCGCCTTCGAGAAGATCGAGAGCGCGAGCGTGCTGGACGACGGCCGCGTGCGCTTCGTGTTCAGCGAACCGTACTTCCTGGCCGAGGCGGCCTTCGACGAGACGTTCACGATCCTGCCCTCGCACGTGTACGACCTCGCCGACAGCGACAACCCGCGCCACGCCGCTGACGCCGAGTCGCTCGAGCAGGGCAAATTCGTCAACGACCACGGCGCCAACCGCGAGTGGATCGGCCTGGGCCCCTACCGCGTGACGTCGTTCGCGACGGATCGCATCGTCGCGCAGCGCTTCGAGGGCTTTCACGACGCCGCGAACGCGGGCTGGCTCGACCAACTCTCGTGGCGCGCGTTCGGGGACGCCAACGCTGCGGTCGCGGCGCTGCTCGAAGGCGAAGTCGACTTCGTCGATCGGCTGAGCATCGAGGACTACTTCGGCGAGCGCACGGAGAACGAGCGCTTCACGGCCGCCTTCGGCAAGGGGCTCGTGCTGACGCCTTCGCTGAGCGTCACCGCATGGAACCTCGCGTCACCCAAGCTGAGCGACGCGCGCGTGCGCAATGCGCTGGCGCACGCGGCCAACTGGGACGCGATCCGCGACGGCGTCTATCGCGGGCTGGCGTTGCGCGTCACCGGCGAGCAGCCCGCGTTCGCGCCGCACTACGACGCCGCACTGGCGCCGCTGGCGTTCGATCGCGCGCGCGCGCAGTCGCTGCTCGCGCAGGCGGGCTGGATCGATCGCGACGGCGATGGACGCGTGGACCGCGAGGGGACGTCGCTCGAGATCGAGTACCTCTACTCGAGCGGCGCGAGCGTGAGCCAGCAGATCGCGCAGGCGTTGCAGGCCGATTGGCAGGCGGTGGGCGTCGGCGTTCGGCTCGCGACGCGCGATCCGGCCGCGTTCAGCGAAGCGCTGCGCAAGCGCGAGTTCGAGGCCGCGGCGCTGACGCTCGCGTCGTCGTACATCAGCGACCCCGAGCCCATGTGGCACTCGCGCTGGTCGAAGACGGTCAGCGCCAACCGCTGGGGACTGAACGACGCGCAGGTCGACGGGCTCATCGCGAGCCTGCAGCGCGAGCTCGATCCGGCCTCGAATCGCGCGCTGTTCCACCGCCTGCAGGCGCGCGTGCACCAACTCCAGCCGTGCATCTTCGGGCTGTGGGCCGCGCGTCGTTACGCGCTCTCCAAGCGAGTGCGCGGCGTACAGCTCTTCGCGCTCGACCCGGGCTACTCGCTGCGCCGCTGGTTCGTCGCCGAGTAGCGGCTACGCACCGGGCAGCAGGAACCCCGGGGCAACCGGAGTCGGCAGCCGCAGCACCGCACTCGTGCGCGGCCACGCCGCGAAGATCGAGAGCAGGCCGCCTTGGCCAACCGAGAAGCCGAGTTCGCCGCTCGGCGCCCACGCGAGCGTGGGTCCGAAGAACAGCGCGCGGTCGGAGAACTTGACCAGAGCTCCCGTAGCGGGCTCGAAGCGCCACAGGCGTTCCTTCGAAAGCGTGCGTTCGACGAACGCAGCCCATCCGCCCGCGCCCGCGGCGAAGCGATCGAACTCGTGCAGCGTGTTCACGCTCAACAGCGGCGCAGCCGGCGGCGCGAAGCTCGGGCCGACGCGGAACACCTGGCAAGGCTTGGAGCCGTTGCCGCGCCGCACGCCGACGAGCACGTCAGCGCCCGCCGACTCCAGGAATTGGATGTCCTTCACCTCGGGCACGACCACGGTGAAGCCGGTGCTCGACGAGTCGGCCGCGATCAGGTCTCCCGTGCCTCCGCTCTTGCGCGTGTGGAGCAGCATCCGCGGCGAGCCGGGCACGAGCGCCGTCGAGGTGGGCTTGAGCTCCGCGGGCAGCACGAACGGCGGCAGCGGCACACCGCTGGTCAGCGTGAGGTTGGCGAGGCTCGGTCCGCCCGTCGCGGGCAGCTGACCCGAGTAGTAGTCGAGGTTCTCGAGCACCGGCAGGCCGGTCGTCGAGCGCTCGCCGGCCGCGAAGACCAACACGTTGGTCAGCGGTCGGAAGAAGAAGTCGCCGATCTCATCGATGGTGTCGATGAAGTTCGCGTCCTGCGTGAGCTGGTGCGACGGGCTCGGCGCGACCTGCGGCACGCGCGCGAGGAAGGCCTCGGTCGACACGGCCGTCTCGACGCGCCACGCGCAGTGGCTGCCGTCCTCGGAGATCGCCATGTACGGCCCGTGCAGGTGCTCGGGCAGGTAGCCCGCGGGCGAGATGGCTTGCGCTGCGCTCGTCACCTGCGTGGCGGGGCCGCTCGAGTCGAACGCGAACACGTGCAACTGGTCCGGCGCATCACCGGCGGTCGTCAGCGCCCACTGATCGTTCGAGCTGAAGACGACCTCGCCGCTGAAGTGAGCCGGCGAGCCGCCGCCGAAACTGAGCGGACTGACGCCCGCGACGCCGGACGCGAAGCGCCACACGCCGGCGGTGCTGACGAGCACGCCCCACGCGCCGCGGTGGTGAACGCCGCTGGCGAAGAAGCGCTGAGGCGGGAGCTGAGCGGTGAGGTTCAACGCCGCGCCGCTGGCCAGGTCGAGCTCGAGCACGTCGCCCCCCGCGGGGAGCGCGGTGACGACGAGCGCGTGCGTCCCGCTGGGCGCGATGGCGACGCGCGCGGCGAACGAGGGCTCGTCCCCCGCCAGCCCCACCCCGGGCAGCGTGAACACGACGCGCGCCGCGCCTGTGTCGTCGATCACGAACAGCCCGTAGTCGAGGCCGGTCGCCGACGGGCGCGAGAAGCGGTAGAGCGAGCCCCGTCCCGCGGGCAGCAGCAGCCGCGCCGCTCCGGGGATGTCGTTGCGCAGGCGCGCGCGGTCGGGGCGCAGTTGCTCGAGCTCCAGCCGACCGGCGAGGTCGAGGGCGAGCAGGGTGATCCCGTCGAGGCCTGGGACGCCGACCGTCGGCGTGGTGGCGCTCGGGTCGGCGGAGAGCACGTCCCCGCTCCCCCCCGGCGTCCCACGGAACACGGCCAGCCCTCCCTGCAGAGCGGAGAGCGGAAGGGTCAAACAGACGACAGCGCTGGCGATCTTGAGGTTCATCTCGATGGGCGTCCCGGAAGGCCCAGTCGCGCTGCGCAACCGGTGTACCCCCCGGGCGGAACCAGTGCTGGCCGCGTGCGGCGCGTGTTTCAAGGGTACCCGCGTGCGACGGAGCGGGGGGCCGGGCCCTGTTCGTTCCAGTCCGTGGATCGGGTTCCAGGTTCTGGAAGCCGCGCCCGAAAGGCAGCGCCCACCCGGCGTACGGACCGGGCGGGCGCTGCTTGGGGGGGCGACGGCCGTGGGGCCGGAGCGGATCGGCTCACTCGAAGTGCACCGCCGTGCCGACTCCGGTGAAGCTGTCGTTGCCGGGACCGCCGTCGCTGAACGGGCTGCCGAGCACGGCCGCGCCGACCAGCATGCTGACCGTGTCGTTGCCCTCACCCGCCAGGTTGCGCGGGTTGCTGCCGGCGAGCAGGTTCTGGCCGATGTTGATCAGCAGCACGTCGTTGCCCGCGCCACCCAGGAGCAGCGGGCTGGCCTGCATGCTGCTGGAGGTGATGACCTCGAGCACGTCGTCGCCATCGCCGCCGTCGAGGCCGCCGCGCACGATCGCGTTGCCCGTGTTGGAGGTGTCGACGAGCGCCGAGTCGCCGCCGGCGCCCAGGCGCGCAGCGGTCTGGATCCGCGCCGTCGTGTTCACGTCGCCCGCGGCCTTGATGAACCACTCATCGCCGCCCGCGCCGGTCAGACCGAGCGCGTTCACGATGACTTCGTCGGCCTTGGTGACGAGGTCCAGCAGGACCTTGTCGGTCAGCGCGCCGCCGAAGTAGCGCCAGTTCAGCGTGGTCACGCCGCCCAACACGTCGGAGGTGAACTTGACCTGGGCGTCGTTCTCGCCCTCGCCGCCGAACACGGCGTAGTCGTAGGTCCCGCCGAGAGCGTTGTCGGTCAGTTGGAAGACCACGCTGTCCTTCTGCGCGCCGCCTCGAACGACCGCCTTGGAGTACGTCGGCATCAGCCCCGAAGGCGTCTGGATGTCGACCAGGACCTGCGAGTCGCCGTCACCGGTGTTGAGGTCGAGCTCGGGCGGCATGGCCGAGAGGATCTGGACGTTCACGATGTCCGTGGACGCGAGGGTGCTCGCGACCAGCTTGGTCACGCCCGTGAAGAGCGTGCCGTCGGGCGTGCCGCTCACCCCGAAGACGCGGGCGTCTCCGGGAGTGACGTCGAACACGATCGTGATGACGTCCTCGGACGGGGTGCCGAGGACGTTCAGCGTCGAGCCGCTTTGCGTGGCCTGGCTGAGAGCGCAGGGCGTCAGAGCAAGCAGAGCAGCGGCCACACGGAGAGAAGGGAGCGCCGTCGGTTTCATGGTGTTCGCGGGCGAGGGTGTGAGAGCAGTTGGATGGAGGGGTGAAGCGCGGCGTCGAGTCGATCGCGGAGTTCCGCACTCGCGCGCCGTGTCGGAGCGTCTTGGACCGCGACCCACCGCCGCCCTTCGCAAGGCTGCGCCGGTCGGAGTCGGACGCTCACGGAATGTGGAAGGTCAACTGCGGCGCCGCGGGTTCGCGGGCGTGGGCCGGCGCCCGGCTCTGGGGGCTTGCACCAGCCTCCGCGACCCCGAGAAGGGCCTTCAGCCGCGCCGGGAAAAGCGCCCGCAAGTCCGAGCGAAATCGTCCAATCTGATATCAGGACGAACACGTCGGGGCGGTCCACGGATCAGACTGCAGGGCTTCGGATCAGGCCCTCGCACGCGGCGCGGCGCGCTGGCCCGGAGCGCACTCAAGCGGCCCCAAGGCCCGGGAAAGCCAGGGTAGACTGCCAACGGGGGAGGCGCGCGGCCCCCTCGGCCTGGTCGGCACAACGGTTGCCCCTCGGTCGTTCGGAGAATCGAGAATCCGTCCATTCGCCTCGACCGAAGTCGGCCCGCGGCGGAGGCGGCCCAGCAACGCAACGCTGCCGCATCAAGACCACCATGCCCAACACCCCGCTCCGCTCCTGCGCCATCCTCGCCAGCGTCCTCGCACTGCCGCTCGCGGCCAGCGCGCAACTCGCAGCGCTTCAGACCAGCCCGAGCGGCGCGAGCTCGGTGTGGCTGATCGACCCCGCGGGCGGCGCGCCGCCTTCGCAGTTCGAAGCGCTCAGCGGCATCACACTGATCCCGATCGAGTGCGCCGGCCGGACGGCGATCAACTCCTTCGCGAGCAACCGCGCGCGCTTCCGGGACGACGTGCCGGGCGCTTCACGTCTCGCGCTGCCAGAGGGAGGCGGCTCGCTGTACGCCTACCGCCGTGACACCGACGCGGGTGAGTCGTACGGCTACTTCGTCGTCACTGGGTCCGGTCAAGTGCGGCGCTTGATCGAGTTCCTCACCCCCTCGCCTGGGCAGAGCCCGTTCGCCGATCGAGTGGCGGTTTCGCCCGACGGCTCGCACATGCTCATCGCGACGCAGTCGTTCGCCGGTGGCGACTTGTACGAGATCGCCATCGCCAACGGCCTCGTCACCGCGCGCACCGCCAACCTGCCACCTCAGAACTTCGAGGGCGCCGGCATTGCGCTGCTCGGAGCGTGGGGCGCGGCAGTCGGCACGAACGGTCTGCTGCGCTTCGAGCGCACGCCTGGCGCCCAGGCCCAGCCCGTCGCGGTCGGCAACGCCGCGCCACACGGCGTCGCGCGCGAGCTGGTCTCGACCTTCAACGGGCTGTACTGCGCCGCGCTCGGGCTCGATGAGAGCGGCCTGACCTACCCGCTCGTGTTCGGCCGCACGGGCGCGGCGCGACGCGTGGGCGACGGCCTCTATCCCACAGCGGGAGTTGGCCTCGCGCCCGAGGCGGTGCACGGTCCGTGGCTCACGGTCTCCGAGGACGGTCAGTGGTGCGCGTGGCGCACGACCAACGGCCACTACTGGGGCTACGAGGCATGGCTTGCTCCGGTGCCCTGGGCGAGTGGTGCGAGCAGCTCGCTGCACGTCACCCAGCCCGCGCTGTTCGACGACTACATCGACGAGATCGGCGACTTCTTCTTCAACTCCGCCGGACGCTTCATCCTGGCCGCCGGGGACCGCTCGCTGAACGTCAACGGTCTCGAGAAGTCCGACCTGTACGCCGTGACGTTGCCCGCCGCGGGCTCGGGCTTCGCGGGCGCGCTGCCGCTGGTCGAGAACCTCACGGGCACCTCCGGCGAATCGAGCGCGCCCTTCCTGTACTACGGCGAGCTGGTGGTCGAGCGCGCCTTCGCGACGCCCGATGGACAGTCGCTGTACGTCATCGCCAAGGACGAGCCGGAGACGGTCGGACTGGTGGAGCGCTCGATGTTCGCGATCGACGCGACCAGCCCCACTGCGCTGGTGCTCGAGGACGAGTTCAGCACGCTGGACTACTTCGACGTGGCGGGCGGCCAGCTCATCCTGTCGGCGACGTACGTCGACGAGCCCGAAGACAACGGCCTGGCGCGGGTCGAGGCAGGCGTGTCGACGGCGCTCGAGGACCTGCACGAGTTCGGCCTGACGAGCGGCTTCCGGCGCGGAGTCTCGCGCGCCGACGGCCAGACGATCTACGTGCTCTCCGGGGCCAGCGGCGAACTGCTCTGGCGCGCCTCCGCGGGCCAGGCGCCGGTGCGCATGACTCCTCGTGAGCTGCACTACGGTCCGACGCTGGCCTTCACGCCCTCCGGTGACGCCGCGTGCACCGTTCAGAGCGGCGCCTCGACGACGTACGTGATCTGGGGCCAGGACGGGACCATCCGACGCGTCAAGGGACCCGCAGGCCCTGGATTCCTCCTGCCGGGCAGCTGAGCGGCCGTCGCGCCCGTTTCGGGCCCGCGCGCGGGCGAGTAGCCTGAAGGCGTCCAGATTTCGCGATCCAGCTCCGGGACGGGCGGGTCCGCACGCTGGACGCCCCCATGCCGGACCCCGCCCACCTCCAACTCCCGCCCAGCTTCCGCGTGCTGCGCGAGCGGACGCGTCCCGGGGCGGCCGCCAGGCTGATCGAGGCCGAGTTGACGCTGCCCGGGCGCGCGCCGCAGCACGTGGCCGTGCGCCTGGCGCCGGTCGACGCTGCGGAGGAGTGGCGCGCCGAGCTCGAAGTGCTCTCGAGCGTCGAACACCCGGGTCTGACCCGTCCGATCGACTTCGGCGCGGTCCCCGGAGGCGTGTGGGTCGCCCGCCGCTGGGTCGACGGCCAAGAACTCGCCGAGTGGGCGCGCCAGCGCGCGCCGAGCGAACTCGCGCGGCTCGCGGCGCACCTGTGCCTCGCGCTCGAGCACCTGCACGAGCGCGGGTTCGTGTACGCCGACCTCAAGGCCTCCAACGTGCTCGTCGAGCAGCGCGAGGGCGGCGCCTTTCCGGTCCTCACCGACTTCGGGCTGTCGCGCCGCGCGGGCGCCGCGACCGACGGACTGTCGGGCACGCTGTTCCACATCGCTCCCGAGGTGCTGGCCGGCGCGGCGCCGGGCCCGGCGTCCGACCTGTTCGCGCTCGGAGTGATGCTGCACGAGCTCGCCCTCGGTCGCCGCCCCAGCGCGCGCGAGTTCTACGGGCGGTTCCCCACGAGCGACTTCTTCGAGGCGACGCGCACGACTCCGGCCGAGCTGCCCGAGGTGCTGCGCGAGCTCGTCGTGGAGCTCGTCGAGCGCGATCCGTCGCGCCGTCCGCCCAGCGCCGCCGAGGCGGGACGCAGACTCGCGCGAGCCGGCGGCGTCGACGACCTGTTCCGCGAGCGGCGCGTCGAGTTGCGCTGGCCGACCAGCTTCGGTCGCGAGGAATGGCTCACGCACTGGAGCGCGGGCTTCGCGCGCGACGACGGCGCGCTGCGGCTCAACTGGGTCGAGACCCCGGCTGACGAGGACGTGGCGAGCGTGCTCGACGCCTGCGCCATGCGCGCGGCGCTCAGCTCCGGACAACGCACGGCCCGCGTGCAACGGCTGTCGCTCGAGGCCGCGATCGACGCGCTGAGCGACCTCGAAGCGCTCGATCGATGGGCGACGCAAACGGCCGACGCCCACGCAGGCGAGGACCTGTTCGCCGCGCTGCCGACGGCGTCCCCCTGGCGCCTGCGCGCGATCGACGCGCTCGCGCTGGCGGTCCGACAGGCCGCGCCTGATCGACGCCCGGCGAGCCTCACGCTCGTCGCTCCGTTCCCGCCGCCGCCGTCGCACGCGGACTGGGCCTGCGCCAACCTCCCCGCGCTCGATCGCGTCGGCGCCGCGCGCTTCCTGCGCGAGTCGCTCGAGCTCGCCGGGGTCGACGTCGACGCGTGGGCGCAGGCGCTGGCCGATGCAGCCCGCGGTTCGACGGCGCGCGCCGATCGACTGCTGCAGCAGCTCGTGCGCGGGGGCCAGATCGTCCTCGGCGAGCGAGCGCCGCGACTGCGGCCTGGAGCGGTGGCTGCGCCCGATCTCGGAGGCGGCGACGCCGCGCCCACGGTCGAGCCGGAGCTGCTCGCAGCGCTCGAAGTCGCCGGTCGCGCGGCGAGCGCGGCCGAACTCGCGGAGTTGCTCGACACGACGGTCGAGGACGTCGCGCGGCGTGCGCAGGCGCTGGTCGCAAGCGGCGCGGTGCGTTGGGAGCGCACCGGCGGCGGAGCGCGGTTGCGCGCCACGGGCGCCGCCGGGACGACGACGGCCGCGCTCGAACTCCCGCGTTGGCGCGAGTTGCACCGCCGTCGCGCGGAGCAACTCGAACGCGCGCACGCCGCACAGCTCCTGATCGCGCCTCACCGCTATCGCGCCGGCCTCGCCGACGCGGGCGAACTCGCCGCGCTGAGCGAGGAGTTGCTCGAAGCCGGCGGCGGAGAGCTCGCGCTGCGCCTGTGCGAACAGGCGGAAGCGCAGCCGAACCTCGCGCCGCCGGCGCGCGAACTCGCGCTGACGCGGGCGCTCGCGTGGTGCGCGTTGGGCGACGCCGACCAGGCCGATGCGCAACTCGCTCCCTGGCGCGAGCCGACCGAAGTTCGCGAGCGCGCCGCGCTCCTGCGCGCGCGAGGCCAGATCGCGAGCACACGTCGCGACCTGCAATCGGCGCTGGCCGCGTTCGACCAGGCGCGCCAGCTCGATCCCGACGACGGCGGCGTGGCGCTGCTCGCGGCGATTCGCGTGCTCGGCGACGCCGGGCGCGACGGCGAAACGCTGGCCCTGCTCGAGCAGGCGCGACGAGACGCTGCCCAATGGGCGGCGCTGCGCAAGCGCGTGCGGCAGAACCTCGAGGCGCGCGAGGCCGTGGCGCTGTTCCGCACCGGCCGCATCGACGAGGCGCGCGAGCGGCTCGAGCGAGCCATCGCCGACGCCGCCGCGCACGAGGACGCGGCGCGCGAGGCGGCGCTGCGCATCAACCTCGCTAACCTCGAGCGGCGCGGCGTGGGACTCGAACACGCGCGCGAGCACTTCGAGCGCGCGCTGGAGCTCTACGAGCGCAGCGGGAACCTCGTCGGCCTGGCGCAGGCCCGTGCGCAGTTCGGCGGCGCGCTGCGCGAGAGCGGTGAGCTCTTGCTCGCGCAACCGTTGCTCGAGAGCGCCCTCGCGCTGCGCGAGCGCTTGGGAGAGCGCAGCGGCGCGACGGCGGTGCGCGGCATGCTCGGGCTGTTGCTCGCCGACCGCGGGCACGTGCGCGCGGCGACCTCGGAACTCGAACGCACGGCGAGCGCGCTGCGCGAGGAAGGGCGCAGCCGCGCCGCGGTCCTGCTCGAGGCGCGCGCCGTCGAGTGTCGCGCGCGCTGCGGCGACTTCGCCAAGCTCGACGCCGGCGCCACGAGCGAGATCGAGCGCGCGGCGGAAGGCGATCCGCGCATCCTGCTCTCGCGCGCTCGCGCGCTGGCCTTCCGCGGCGAACTCGACGGCGCGAACGAGCTCTCGCGGCGCGCCGAAGCGCTCGCGACGCGCCTGGGGCTCGAGCCGATCGCTCGCGAAGCGCGCTACGTCGCGGCGCGACTGCGGAGCTCGCGCACCCACGCCGCGCCCGACGTCGGCGCCGCGCTCGATCTGGTCGCGGAGGACGAGCTGATCGCGCGCGCGCTCGAGCGCGTGCCGCTGGACGCTCCCGAACTGCGCGAGCGGGCCGCCGATCTGCGCCGGCGCGGTCGCGACGATCGCGCGGCGCGCGTGCTGCTCGCGGTGGCGGCGCGCGTCGAGGACGACACCTCGGGCGATGCGCGGGCCGCCGACGAGGCCTTCGCAGCCTGCGCGCGCGGCCTGTCGCCGCTCGAGCAGTCGCACCTGCGCCGAGCGCTGCTGGGCGTGCCGGACGCTTGGCCCGAGGACTTGATCGCGCACGAACGGCGCCGCAGCGCGCCGGAGGACGACGAGATGGAAGTGATCGGACTGCTCGACATCAATCGCAGGCTGCTCGCGCAAGAGGACCTGCGCACCTTGCTCGGCACGGTGGTCGAGCAGAGCCTCGCCGTGAGCGGCGCACAGCGCGGGTTCCTGATCCTCGAAGAAGAGGGCGAGCTCAAGGTCGACACGGCGCTCGACTCGCGGCGCGGCGACCTCGACGCGCCCGACGTGGAGGTCTCGGGCTCGGTGCTGCGAGAGGCGCTCGGCGCGATGCAGCCCGTGCGCGTGAGCAACGCCGTCGACGATCCGCAGCTCGGCGCCGCGCCGAGCGTGATCCACCTCGAGCTGCGCTCGATCCTGTGCGTGCCGTTCGAGGTGCAGCCGGGCCTGCGCGGAGTGATCTACGTCGACCACCGCCTGCGCGAAGCGGCCTTCGACGCGCGCGTCGAGCGCATGCTCACGCTGCTCGCCAACCAGGCCGCGCTGGCGATCCTGCAGGTGCGGCGCCTGGAGGAGATTCGCCGACTCAATCGCGAGCTCGGCCGCCAGGTGGCGCGCAAGGAGTCCGACCTCAAGACCGCGGCGGCCGCGTTGCGCCGTGCGAGCCTGGCTGCGCCGGGCGGCGGACTGGTGGGCGACTCGCCTCCGATGCGCGAGGTGCGACGGCTGCTCGAACGCGCGGCGCCCGCAAACCTTCCCGTCTTGATCACGGGTCCCAGCGGCAGCGGCAAGGAGCTCGCGGCGCGCGCCCTGCACGAACTCAGCGGCCGCCGCGACGGTCCGTTCGTCAGCGAGAACTGCGCGGCGCTGCCCGCTTCGCTGATCGAGGCCGAGCTGTTCGGCGCGCGGCGCGGCGCGTACACCGGCGCCGATCGCGACCGCGAAGGCCTGTTCGAGCGCGCGCACGGCGGCACGCTGTTCCTCGACGAGATCGGCGAGCTGCCGCTGGACCTGCAGGCGAAGCTGCTGCGCGCGCTCGAGACCGGCGAGGTGCGGCGCCTCGGCGACGACAAGGTGCGCAAGGTCGACGTGCGACTCCTCGCGGCGACGAATCGCGAGCTGGCGCAAGAGGTGAACGACAAGCGCTTCCGCGCCGACCTGTACTACCGACTCAACGGCCTGAGCGTTGTGCTCCCCGCGCTGAGCGAGCGGATCGAGGACATCCCCGCACTCGTCGACCACTGCCTGCGGCTCAACGCCGAGCCCGGCAAGCCTCCGCGGCGGATCGCGCCGGCGGTGCTCGCGCGCCTGTGCCGGCGCGCCTGGCCGGGGAACGTGCGCGAACTGTTCAACGAGGTCGCGCGACTGCTGGTCATGAGCGAAGGGGACGTGAGCGATCCCGAGCTGGTGCGCGCGCCGCAGACTTCAGCGGTCAGCGCGGCCCCGACGCCGGGAGGCGCGGTCAAGCCGTTCGAGCAACTCGAGAAGGAAGCGATCCTGCACGCGCTGGACGTGGCGGGCGGCGACAAGCGCAAGGCGGCCGAATTGCTCGGTATTTCGCGGGCCAAGGTCTACCAGCGCCTCAAGGACTGGGGCCTGACGGGCGGACGAGAGGGCGAGTGAGGGCTCTGCGGTTCAGGCCCGGGGGCCGCCGGGTCGAAAAGGCGACCACAGCGATGCGAATCCCCCACCGCTTGCGCATTCGTGGAACTCGCACGGCCAGCGCCGGTGTCTCGCTGGTGGTCGTGCTGCTCGCGCTGCTCGTGCTGGGCCTGATCGCGGTGGTCGCGATCCCGGGCTACTTCGACCGCCACGACGTGACGCTGGACAACGCTTGCCGGCTGCTCGCGCACGACCTGCGCAAGCTCCAGAACCGCGCCGCACTCGACAAGCAGCCGATCCGCATGGCGTTCGACTCGGACGGCTGGCGCGCGCTCAACCCCAAGGACGAGCTCGTCGGCGGGATCGGCGAAACGGTTCCCATCCACCGCCGCTTCGAGGGCGAGGGCGTGTTCGCGGGTGTGGTGGTCGAGAGCGTCGAGCTGGGCGAAGACCAGATGCTCACGATCGACGCGCGCGGCCTGGTGAGCGAGCACGGCGAAGTGGAGCTGTCGTTCCGCGGCGAACGACGCGTGCTGCGCATCCACCGCGGCAGCGGCGACGTCGCGGTCGCGCCAGAACGCTGACTCGAACGCAGGCCAGAAGGCCGAGGCGAGCGCCGATCCGCGCGGCGAGGGTCGACGACTGAGCGCCGCTTCTTCCTCGGCGTTCGCAATGCGCCCGCGAATCTGATCGCGAGCGTTCGGCGCCGAGGTCGAGGGGCTCCGCTCCGAGGCGCGCGCCGCTTTGGCTTCGAGGCCTGCGGACTTAGCGCACCGCGACGGCGAACGACGCGCGCGCACTCGCGTCGTGATCCGCGGCGAGCGTGCGGCTCGATCGCGGTGTGCGCGGATCTCTGCGCAGCTCTGCGTCGCGCGACTCGAGCCCGCTTCGTCAGCGCGCGAGCGGACACGCGTTCGCTCGAACTCGAGCGGGCGCTGCGACGGCGCGCCTAAAAAAACCGGAGTCGCCCCTCTCGGGGCGACTCCGCGCGGGTCAAGGCCGGTGGCAGGGCCGACCTGACGGCTGGTGAGGTTGGCAGAAACCTCGCCAGCAACCCCGATAGCTCTGGCAGGTGAGCCCTCGGAGCCCTCCGGTGGCGCCGGAGGAGGCGATGAGGCGGTTTCGCGTCGCTCGAGAAGCCGCCCTGATTGTCATGGTCGTCGGCGTGGCGCCACGCCTTCGACGAGTTCGAGACTAGCCCCGCGACCCTGATCCGTAAAGGCGTCTTGTCGGCGCAGTTTGCACGCGGGGAACGCGCGCGGCCGCCAGCGCCGCTACGCGGGCTCGCGCTCTCAGTAACGCGGGATGCGCGGGTCGATCTTCTCGCTCCAGGCCAGGATGCCCCCCGTCATGGAGTAGACCTGGGTGAAGCCGTGGCCGCGGAAGTAAGCCGCCACGTCGAGCGAGCGCATGCCGCTGCGGCACATGAACACGATGCGGCGGTCCTTGGGCAGGGTCATGTACTTGCCCGAGTTCTGGTAGTCGAGCGGCTCGGCCTGCGCGAGCTTGGAGATCGCCAGCTCCTCGGGCGTGCGCACGTCGATGAACGAGAAGTCCTCGCCCGCGTCGAGCCAGGCCTTCACCTGCTCGACCCCGATCTGCACGTTGCGGTCGGCGTCCTCGGCGTTCTGGATCGTGCGCACCACCTCGTTCACGTCGAGGATGTTGTGGTCCTTGCACACCTGCGCGAGCGTGTCGGTCGGCTGGAAGCCGCACGACGAGCAGCCGCCGATGTGGTAGCGCTGGAACAGGGCGCGCTGGGCCGAGGGCGCCAGCGACATGATCTGCTCCATGGTCATGTCCGGACGGATCGAGAGCGTTTGGGTAGTCACGGCGTGGAGTGGGTTGGGGTCGGGCGTGGCGCGCCGACGATTCCGACGCGAGCGCACGAACTCTAACGTGAACGTGCGATTCGATGTAGAGGTGCGCCCCTGGGAGGGCGTGCGGGGCCTTCGACGATCG
>CALKYE010000308.1 GCA_938003765.1 uncultured Planctomycetia bacterium | reverse complement strand
GCGGCCGCGGGCTTGGCGACCGGAACCTTGGCCGGCGGCGGAGGCGCGGCCGGTGCGCTGGCCGGCGCAGCGGGAGCGGGCTGCGCAGCGGCGGCAGCAGCCGGAGCAGCAGCGGGCGCTGCGCCGCCGGACTGCACCGGTCCGATCTCGACCACGCCGCCGCACTTGGGGCACTTGGCCTTGTTCTGGACGAAGGTCGCAGGAACGCGGAAGGAGTTCTGGCAGCTGGTGCAGACGCCTTGACGGTAATCCATGGCTGTGGGCGGGGGCGCGCCGACCGGTGGGGGCGGAGGGTGCGCGAGGGGTGGGCTGGAGAGGACGGTGGAGACGTTGGTCAGTGTTGAGCGAGGCTCGGCGCGCGACGCGGGGTGCGTTCAGCCGCCGTGTTCCATGCGCGACGGAATCAACCGCCGCCGGCGCGCGCCTTGTCGCGGTCGATCTGGCGCTGCTCCTTCTCGGTGGGCTTGATCAGCGCGTCGAGCGCGTCGGTCGCTTCCGTGCGCTCCTCGAACTTCTCGCCCTTGCGCAGGTACCACGCGAACCAGGCCTTCACGGCCATCTCGCGCAGCTTGTCGCTGTCCGGCGAGAAGCTCGTGACGCTGAAGGCCGCGTTCTGGTAGCCGGTGATGTCGCGGAGCACCGAGTGCACGTTGGCCACCTTGGCCAGCGTCTCGTCGTCCACGATCTTGATCTCGTACATCTGCGTGAGAAGGATCGGCAAGGCGGGCTTGCCGATGGTGATCAGCTCCTCGCGCGCCGTCGTGCGCTCGCGCGGCCGCGCGTTGAAGTCGAGGAAGCGCGCCACTGCGCTGTCGATGCGCGTGCGCAGCTCCGGCGGCGTGTCGTCGAGGTGCGGCAGCGGCCGCGCCTCGGCCTGGTAGATGAAGCCGCCGTCTTCGAGCTTGACCCGCTCGACGCCCTTGGCCTTCAGTCCGGACGTGCCGCGCTTCTCCGCGGCGGACAGGTAGCGTTCCCAGGCGAACGGCTTCCACTTGCCGTCCTTGGCCTTCGCGAGGCGCCAGTCGAGCGAGATGGTCTCGGCCATGTTCGCTTCCTCGCGGCCGCGCACCTTGATGCGCACGACGGACTCCTCGTCGCCTTCGAGCTCGACGACGCCCTCGAAGGGCATCCAGCGCGCGATGGCGAACTCGCCTTCGCCCTTGGTGAAGAGCTTCACCATCTCCTGCGCGATCGCGTCGCGATCGCCCGTGGTCATCTCGGACCAGGCCGGGAGGTCGGCGCGCTCGGGCGTCTCGCGCAGGCGCTCGACGATGCGCGGGACATCGAGCAGGTTGCTGATCTTGTAGTCGTTGCCCTGCGCGGCGGCTTCGTAGAGATCGCGCACGACCTTCACGAGCTCGGAGTTCCAGCCGGTGCGGTCGATCGGCGCTTCGGCCGGAGGCGGGGCGGCCTTCACCGTGGGCTCGGCCGCGGGCTTCTTCGAGCTGTTGACGATGAAGAACACGACAAGGATGCCGACCACCACTGCGCCGCCGATCACGAACGGCGTGGCGCTGACCTTGCTCGGCTTGGAGCCCTTTTCACGCGCGACGTAGACCTTGCCGCACTCGCCGCACTTGACCTTCGAGCCTTCCTTGCTGTCGGGGAACTGAGCCGTGGCGTGGCAGAAGGTGCATTCGATCAGCATGGGCGCACAAGGCAGGGGGTTGGGGAGCGTCGGAACGCTTCGGAGTACCGCGCCGCCGCTGCGAGGCAACGCAAGCCGAGAGAGGATAACGCCCCGCGGCGCGGCGCGGAACGTCGCGGCGTGGGCTGCTATCCTCCCGTCCCGCATGGCCCGACGTCGCACGCCGCAGCGCAAGCCCTCCGCGCCGCGCGCCGCCGCGGCGCCGAAGGCCCCGAGCGCCCCTCGCACCAAGGCCGAGGGCGAATTCGAGCTGGTGTGTCCGTTCCAGCCCACCGGCGACCAGCCGCGCGCCATCGAAGGCATCGTGGAGCGCGCGCGCGCGGGCGAGCGCTACCAGACGCTGCTGGGGATCACGGGCTCCGGCAAAACGTTCACGACCGCCGCGGCGATCGAGCGTCTGGGGCGGCCGGCGCTCGTGCTGAGCCCCAACAAGACGCTGGCGGCGCAGCTCTACGCGGAGTTCAAGGAGCTCTTCCCGCACAACGCCGTCGAGTACTTCGTCAGCTACTACGACTACTACCAGCCCGAGGCCTACGTCCCCTCGACCGACACGTTCATCGAGAAGGACGCCAGCCGCAACGAGAACATCGAGCGCATGCGCAACAGCGCCACGCGCTCGCTGCTCGAGCGGCGCGACGTGTTGATCGTCGCTTCGGTGAGCTGCATCTACGGTCTGGGCAACCCGGACTCGTACCAGTTGATGGCGTTGCCGCTGGCCGTGGGGGACTCGGTCGAGCGCGAGGAGCTGCTGCGCCGTCTGACGCAGATGCAGTACGCGCGCAACAACTACGACTTCCGGCGCGGCACGTTCCGCGCGCGCGGAGACGTGATCGAGATCTTCCCCGCGTACGAGGACGACAAGGTCCTGCGCGTGGAGTTGTTCGGCGACGACATCGAGGCGCTGGTCGAGGTCGATCCGCTGCGCGGCGAGGTGTTGCGCGACCTGCGCTCGACCACGATCTATCCCGCCAATCACTACGTCGCGCCGCAGGACCGGCTGCTCAAGGCCTGCGAAGGCATCGAGGTCGAACTCGAAGAGCGTCTGGCCGAGCTCAAGCGCGGCGGCAAGCTGCTCGAAGCGCAACGACTCGAGCAGCGCACGCGCCACGATCTCGAGATGCTGCGCGCCACCGGCGTGTGCAACGGCATCGAGAACTACTCGCGCTACATGGACGGTCGGCGCGCGGGCGAGCCGCCCTTCACGCTGCTCAACTACTTCCCCGAGGACTGGCTGGTGTTCATCGACGAGAGCCACGTCACCGTGCCGCAGATCGGCGCGATGTACCGCGGCGATCGCTCGCGCAAGGAAGTGCTGGTCGAGCACGGCTTCCGCCTGCCCAGCGCGCTCGACAACCGGCCGCTGCGCTTCGAGGAGTGGGAGCGACTCGTGCGCCAGAGCGTGTACATCTCCGCCACGCCGGGCCCGTACGAGATGCAGCACTCGCAGGGGCGCGTGGCCGAGCAGATCGTGCGGCCGACCGGCTTGCTCGATCCGCAGATCGACATGCGGCCCGCCGCGACGCAGGTCGACGACCTGCTGGCCGAGATCCGCGCCACGGTGCGCGCCGGCTGGCGCGTGCTGGTCACGACCTTGACCAAGCGCTCCGCCGAGGAGTTGACGACGTACTACCAGGAGCTGGGCGTCAAGGTGCGCTACCTGCACTCGGAGATCGACGCGCTCGAGCGCTCGGCGATCCTGCGCGACCTGCGCCTGGGCGCGTTCGACGTGCTGGTGGGCATCAACCTGCTGCGCGAAGGACTCGATCTGCCCGAAGTGGCGCTCGTGGCGGTGCTCGACGCCGACAAGGAGGGCTTCCTGCGTTCGACGACTTCGCTGATCCAGACCTGCGGGCGCGCCGCGCGCAACGCCGAGGGCCGCGTGATCCTGTACGCCGATCGCGAGACGGACTCGATCCGCTCGACGCGCGCCGAGGTCGAGCGCCGCCGCGTGCTCCAGGCGGCCTACAACCAGCAGCACGGCATCACGCCGCGCACGGTGATCAAGCCCATCCGCGACTCGCTCGAATCGCTGTACGAGATGGACTACGTCGACGTCGCCGGCCCGGCCTTCGGCGCCACGGCGGCGGAGGAGGATCCCGCGCGCGCCTGGGACGCCGAGCGCCTGCGCGGCGAGCTGGCCAAGTTGCGCGACGAAATGCTCCACGCCTCCGAGGAGCTGCGTTTCGAGGACGCCGCCAAGCTGCGCGACCGACTCAAGCAGCTCGAGCGACTCGAGCTGGCGCGCTGAAGCTCGTGCGCCGAGCGCCGAACCGACGATGAAGGAAGCTGCCAGGACCATGCCCGAAGCCAACACCAGGGACTTGCGCGATCCGGCGCTGTTCATCAATCGCGAGCTGTCGCAGCTCGAGTTCAACGCGCGCGTGCTCGAGCAAGCCAAGGATCCGTCGATGCCGCTGCTCGAGCGGCTGCGCTTCCTCACGATCTGCAGCACCAACCTCGACGAGTTCTTCGAGATCCGCGTCAGCGGCTTGAAGCAGCAGCACACCCTCGGCGTTCCGCGCGCGGAGCCCGACGGCATGTCGACGGCCGAGACCTTGACGCGCATCGGCGCGACGGCCCACGCGCTCGTCGATGAGCAGTACCGCGTGATGAACGACGTGCTGCTCCCGGCGCTCGAAGCCCAGGGGCTGCGTCTGCTCAAGCGCGCCGAGTGGACCACGCGCCAACAGCGCTGGATCAAGCGCTACTTCATGAGCGAGGTGCTGCCGGTGCTCACGCCGGTGGGGCTCGATCCCGCGCATCCGTTCCCGCGCATCCTCAACAAGAGCCTCAACTTCGTCGTCAGCGTCGAAGGAGAGGACGCGTATCAGCGCACCAGTCCGGTGGCCGTGCTGCAGGTGCCGCGCTCGCTGCCGCGCCTCACCACCTTGCCGCGCAAGCTCTCGGGCGGCGGCCAGGACTTCGTGCTGCTCAGCTCGATCATCCACGCGCACATCGGCGAGGCCTTCCCCGGGATGAGCGTGACGGGCTGCTATCAGTTCCGCGTGACGCGCAACAGCGACCTGTGGGTCGACGAGGAAGAGTCGGGCGACTTGATGCGCGCGCTCAAGGGCGAGCTGGCCGACCGCAACTTCGGCGACGCCGTGCGCTTGGAAGTCGCCGACACCTGCCCCGAGGAGATGTCGAATTTCCTGCTCTCGACGTTCAACCTCGAGCCCGGCGATCTGTACCGCGTGCACGGCCCGGTGAACCTGCACCGCATGATCGCGATGTACGAGCTCGCCTCGAGCCCCGAGCTCAAGTTCCCCGCGCTGCAGCAACGCGTCTCGCGTCGTCTCGAGCAGGGCGGGCAGGACATGTTCGAGGTGCTGCGCAAGGGCGACGTGCTGCTGCACCATCCCTTCGATTCGTTCGGACCGGTGGTGGAGCTGCTGCGCCAGGCGGCGGCCGATCCCACCGTGCTGGCGATCAAGCAGACGCTCTACCGCGCCGGCGCGGACTCGCCGCTGGTCGACGCGCTGATCGACGCCGCGCGCAACGGCAAGGAGGTCACCGCGGTGATCGAGCTGCGCGCGCGCTTCGACGAAGCGGCCAACATCAACCTCGCGACGCGCCTGCAGAAGGCCGGCGCGAACGTCGTGTACGGCATCGTCGGCTACAAGGCGCACACGAAGATGCTCCTCATCGTGCGGCGCGAGCAGCGCCGCCTGCGCCGCTACGTGCACCTGGGGACCGGCAACTACCACGTGCGCACGACGCGCGGGTACACCGACCTGGGGCTCTTGACGTGCTCGCGCGAGATCGGAGAGGACGTCCACCGCCTGTTCATGCAGCTCACGGGGCTGGGGCGAGTGATGCGCCTGCGCCGTGTCGTGCAGTCGCCGTTCTCGCTGCACAAGTTGATCGTCGACTCGATCGACAACGAGGCGCGCCTCGCGCGGGCGGGCAAGAAGGCGCGCATCGTGGCCAAGATGAACGCGCTCACCGAGCCGCAGATCATCCAGGCGCTCTACCAGGCCTCGCAGGCGGGCGTGTCGATCGATCTGGTCGTGCGCGGCGTTTGCTGTCTGCGCCCGGGCGTGCCCGGCGTGTCGGACAACATCCGCGTGCGTTCGATCGTGGGACGCTTCCTCGAGCACAGCCGCGTGTTCCTGTTCCACAACGGCGGCGACGAGCAGGTCTGGCTGGCGAGCGCCGACTGGATGCAGCGCAATCTGTTCCGACGGGTCGAAACGTGCTTCCCGATCGAAGAGCGCCGCCTCGCGCAGCGCGTGATCTCCGAAGCGCTCGATCCCTACCTCGCCGACAACGCGCAGGCCTGGCTGCTCGGCGCCGACGGCAAGTACAAGCGCGTGAAGCCCGGCGCCGGTGCGCGCCGCGCCGCGCAGGAAGTGCTGCTCGAGCGCTTGTGCGACGTGCCGCGCACTCCCGAAGTGCTGGCCGAGGGCGCGCCTTCGACGCCCGCGCGCCGCATGGCGGTCACCGAAGCGATCGAGGACAAGCTGCGGCGCGCCAAGCGCAAGCGCGACAAGGGCGATGCGCCGGGACCCGGTCCGCGCCAGCGGCGTCGTCGCTCGCACCTGGTGCTCGAGCCGCTGCGCCCGGCGGAGAACGAGATGAGCGACGACCTCGAGCGCGGCGACTCCGACGCGCGAGACCGCCCCGAGCGCGGCGCCATCTGACGGCCCGCGCCGTCGCGCGTCACGACACGCTCAACTCGAGCCCCAGCGCGCGCGCCTGCGAGACCTCTTCCTCGAGGTCGGCGCGCGACAGCGGGTGCAGGGAGAGCCAGTCACCGTCGAATTCCAGGCGCAGTTGCTCGCGCCGAGCGTAGAGCCGCAATGCGGGCGCGCCGCGCGGCGCTCGACTGCGGTGCAGCCGCACCGCGATGCGCAGGAGCGCGCACAGGCGGATCGCGACGAGTTGCGCCTCGCTCGGCAGCGCGTCGAAGTCCGCGCGCTCGGGCTTGCGGCGGTGCGAGCCGATCAGGAGCGCGAGCAGCTCCTGATCCTGTCGCGAGAAGCCCGGCATGTCGGAGTTGTCGACGATGTACGCGCCGTGGCGGTGGTAACCCGAGTAGGCGATGCCCAGGCCGATCTCGTGCAGGCGCGCGGCCCACGACGCGAGGCGCTGGTGCGCGCTGCTCGACAGCTCCCACGCCTCGCGCACCTGCTCGAGGAGGTTCAACACCGTGCGCTCCACGCGTCCGGCCTGCTCCAGGTCGACGTTGTAGCGCCGCGCGAACGAGCGGATGGTCTGCTCGCGCACGTCCTCGTGCCGCAGTCGGCCGAGCAGGTCGAACAGCACGCCTTCGCGCAGCGCGCCCGGCGAAGCGCGCATGACGTCGACGTCGAGGATCTTGAACACGGCGCTCAGGATCGCGACTCCGCCCGCCAGCACCGGCGCGCGGTCCGACTGCAGCGCGGGCAGGCTGACGCGCTCGAAGTGTCCGGCGTCGACGAGCGCGTTGCGCAGCTTGCGCACGGACTTCTCGGTCAGGCCCGCGCTGGACCAGCCGGCGCCGCGCACCATCTCCTCGCAGGCCACGATCGTGCCCGACGAGCCGATGCAGCTCTCCCAGCCGAGCCGCTTGTAGCGCCGCGCGAGGCCCTGCAACTCGAGCCCGGCCGCGATCTGCGCCTTCTGCATGCGCTCCTGCGTGATCTCGCCGCCGGGGAAGAAGCGCAGCGAGTAGCCCACGCAGCCCATCTGCAGGCTGTCCGTCTCGAGCGGCTCGTGGCCCTCGCCGAGGATGCACTCGGTCGATCCGCCGCCGATGTCGATGACCAGCTTGCGGCGCGAGTCGTCGGCGTGGGCGTGCGTCACGCCCAGGTAGATCAGACGCGCTTCCTCGCGTCCGGAGATGATCTCGATCGGCCGTCCGATGGCGGCCTGCGCGCGCGAGATGAAGCTGCGCGCTTCGCGCATGCGGCGCAGCGTGTTGGTGCCGACGACGCGCACGGAGGACGGCGGCATGTGCGCCAGGCGCTGGCCGAAGCGCTCGAGGCAGGCCAGCGCGCGCTCTTGCACCTTGGGCTTGAGCCGGTCGTTCTCGTCGAGGCCCTCGGCGATGGCCACGCGCTCGCGCAGTCGGTCGATGATGCGCAACTGCTCGTTGTCGAGCGAGGCCACCACCATGTGGAAGCTGTTCGAGCCCAGGTCGACCGCAGCAAAGGTCTCGTTCGGTGTTGCGCCAGGCATCGGCGAGCGTTTCTAGCGCTCGCGCGCGCGTGTGTCGAGTTCGACGAGCGCGGATCAGCGCGACAAGGGCTGTTCGCCCGCGGGACTCTCGCCCCAGTGTTCGCGCCAGCGCGCGGCGTCCTTCGGCGCCAGCGGCGCCATGCGCTCGCTCGCCTCGAAGCTCGCGCGCGCGCCGTTCCACCACGCTTTCCAGGCTTCCAGCGAGCGGCCGTGATCGACGCCGCTCAGCACCACCAGCGCGAGTCGGAAGTCCTCGAGGTGGTTGTGCATGTCGACGAAGCCGATCTCGTCGGCGAGCTTGAACAGCGCCTCGACGGCGGCCTTCGAGCGGATGCGCGCCAGCCCGAGGATGCGCGCGCGAACCGTCGCCACCAGACGCTGCGCCTGCAGGTCGTCGACCAGCGCCGGCAGAGCGCGCGCATCGCCGCGGCGCGCCAGCGCAGTGAGGAGCGCCGGCAGGTCGCGTTCGAGCGAGCGCAGTTCCTTGCGCTTGGCGCGTTGGTGGGCGAGCAGCGCGGTGAAGGCGCTTTCGTGAGCGTTGCGGCCCAGCGCGTCGAAGGTCGCCAGGCGCACGTCGATGTCGCGGTCCTCGAGCCCGCGGCGAACCTGGGCGACGACGGACTCATCGGCGTGCAGGAAGCTCGAGCGCAGCGCGGCGATGCGTTGAGGCGCGCTGCCGGAGTCGAACGCCTCGCGCAGCCGACGCGCCAACGCCGCAGCTTCGGGCGAAGGCTCTTGGAGCTGCGCCTGCTCGCGCTGCGCCGACGCTTCGAGCGCGCCCGGTCCGAGCAGCGGGGCGCAGCAGGCGAGGCTTGCGATCAAGGTCGTCAGCACGGCGTCTATCCTTTCGTCCAGAGCGGCTCTCGTCCAACGTCGACGTTGTCGGCGCCGCGTCGCCCGCGGAAAAAGAGTTTGCGCCGCGCGCGGCCGAGCCGCATCTATGGGGCCATGGACACCGCCTCAGACAGCGCTGAACTGCTGGCCTTCATCGACGCGTCGCCGACACCCTTCCACGCCGTCGAGAGCGTCGCGCACGCGCTGGACCGCGCCGGATTCCAGCGCTTCGAAGCGGACCAGACGCTCGCGCAGCCCCGCAGCGGCCGTCTCCGCGGCTATCTGGCGCGCAGCGGCTGCATCGTGGCCTGGGACGGGACGGTCGACGCGCTGCCCGAGCACGGTGCGCGCATCCTGGGCGCGCACACGGACAGTCCGAACCTGCGGATCAAGGCGCGGCCCAACACCGGCGCGGCCGGCTTCCGGCAACTGGGCGTCGAGGTCTACGGCGGAGTGCTGCTCAACTCGTGGCTCGACCGCGACCTGTCGCTCGCCGGCCGCGTCATGGTGCGCGCATCGGGCGGCGTTCGCGCGCGACTCGTGCACGAGAAGGCGCCGCTGCTGCGCATCCCGCAGCTCGCGATCCATCTCGACCGCGAAGTGAACTCGCGCGGACTGGTGCTCGATCCGCAGCACCACCTGGCGCCCGTCTGGGGGCTGGGCCGCGTCGACGAGCGGCTGCTGCAGCGCTTCCTCGCCTCGCGTCTGGGCTGCGAGGACAGCGATGTGCTGAGCTGGGACCTGATGCTGCACGACGTCGCGCCGTCGACGTACAGCGGCCTCGACCGCGAGCTGATCTGCGCGCCGCGGCTCGACAACCTGTGCTCGTGCTGGTGCGCGCTGAGCGC
Source organism: uncultured Planctomycetia bacterium (assembly GCA_938003765.1). Taxonomy (GTDB): domain Bacteria; phylum Planctomycetota; class UBA1135; order UBA1135; genus WYBT01. The sequence goes on along the minus strand of CALKYE010000308.1, from coordinate 5,986 downwards.
TCTCACCGAGCCCTCGCGCGCGAGCGCCGCCGGTCCGCTGGCCGTGATGTGCCTGTTCGACCACGAGGAGGTGGGCAGCAACTCCGAGCGCGGCGCGCAGAGCCCGCTGCTCGAGTACGTGCTCGAACGGCTGCTGGGCGACGCGGGCGCGGGCCGTGAACGCTTCCACCGGGCGATGGCGCGCAGCCTGTGCGCGTCGATCGACATGGCGCACGCCACGCACCCCAACTACCGCGAGAAGCACGAGCCCGACCACTGGATCAGCCTCAACGCGGGTCCGGTGATCAAGATCAACACGAACATGCGCTACGCCACCGACGCGGAGAGCGAGGCGGCCTTCCAACTGGCGTGCGAACGCGCCGGCGTCGGCGTGCAGAAGTACTTCCACCGCTCGAACCTGGCCTGCGGCTCGACGATCGGGCCGCTGACCGCCGCGCGCCTGGGCGTGCGCACCGTCGACGTCGGGTGCGCGCAGCTCTCGATGCACTCGATCCGCGAGATGTGCGGCGCCCACGACCCGGTCCTCATGGCGCGCGCGCTCCGCGCGTTCCTCGCAGCCTGACAGACGGGATGCCCGCGGCCGCGCGCGCGCCGATATCCTGTGGCGCTCTCCGCAAGGCCCTCGAACCACCCTCATGACGCCCACTCAGCCCGTCGCCGCGCCCGGAAAGGTCGTCGGCATCTACTTCACCCTCAAGGACAAGTCGGGCCGCGTGCTCGACACCAACCGCCGCGGGGGCAAGCCCATGCCGTACCTGCACGGCGCGAACAACATCCTGCCCGCGCTGGAGCAGGCGCTCGAGGGCAAGGGCAAGAACGACTTCGTGCAGGTCGTGCTCGCGCCCGAGCAGGCCTACGGCGCGAAGAAGCCCGAGTTGATCCGCACGGTCGAGCGCAAGGCGTTCCCGCCGAACGTCGAGATCGAGCCCGGCATGCGCTTCAGCGGCAAGGACCCGCAGGGCCGCATGCGCACGATGCTCGTGCTCGGCGTCGACGGCGATGCGATCCAGGTCGACGAGAACCACCCGCTGGCCGACCAGGAGTTGCACTTCGAGGTCACGGTGTGCGGCGTGCGCGATGCGACGGCCGAGGAAACCGCGCACGGCCATCCGCACGGTCCGGGCAGCGCGCACCAGCACTGAGGCGGAGCAGCGCTGAGCTGCGCGAGCGCGGAGCTCCACGAGCGCTGCGCTGCGTCAGCTCGGCGCCCGGCGCCGACGCGGCCCGACGTTGCGTCGGATCACGTCCGCGCTGACGCGAGCCACGCATCGCGCCAGCTCGTCCAGCGCGCGCGCTTGTCGACCAACCACGGCGCCGCCGCGGGTTCCACGGTCGTGCGCGGCGGGTCGGCGAACGGCGTCAAGCCCGCCGCCAGTCGCGCTGCTCCCAGCAGCGTCGACTCGTGCTCGTCGAGGAGCTCGAGCGGCCGTTCGAGCAGCAGCGCCAGCGCCGGCGCGACGAACGGATCGCGCGCGACTCCGCCCGAGAGCAGCACGCGCGACGTGCGCTGCGGGTCGAGCGCGTCCACGATCTCGGCCACGCGGAACACCAGGCCTTCGAGGTACGCGCGCCGCCGCGTGCGCGCGTCGAGACCCGCAACGGACTTCGAGTACGTCGGAGCGCACTCGGCGCGCCAGTGCGGCGCGCCCAGGCCGGATTCCGGTGAGCAGTGCAGCTCGGGCTGCGGATCGCGGCCCTCGGGCGCCGAGCTCGCGCCGCCGAGCGCGTCGAGACCCGCAGCGCCTGCGTTGATCGTGCCCTCGAGCGCCCAGCGTCGCGCGCCGTCCGGCGCCGCCAGCAGCGGGCCGCACAGGAAACGCTCGAGCGCGTCGAACTGCGCGGTCTCGCGCAGCACGAAACCGCCCGTGCCCAGGTTCACGAGCACGTCGCCCGTCCCCGGGCGAGCGACGGCGAGGAACGCCGCGGCTTGATCCGAGAGCGACGCGCTCACGCTCACTCCGCCGCGCGTGCGGTGTTCGCGCCCCGTGCTCGCGAGCACGCGCGGCAGCGCCTCGACCCGCGCGCCGAAGAAGCGCGCCGCTCGCGGATCCCACGCGCTCGACGTCGGATCGAGGAGCAACGTGCGCGCGGCCATGCTCACGTCCGTCACGTGCTCGTCGTCCGCGCCGTGGCGCGCGAGCACGAACGACTCCAGCGTGCCCACGCGCAACTCGGCGTCGGCGCATCGCCACAGTCCCTGTTCGCCGAGCACCGCGAGCTTGGGACCCAGGTAGTGCGGAGAGAAGCGCAGCCCGCAGCGTCGGGCGAGCGCCTCGCCTTGCGCGGCGTGCTCGTCGCACCAGGCTTGCGCGCGGCGATCGCGCCAACTGATGACTCGCGTCAGCGCGCGGCGATCCTGCGCGTTCCACGCGACGAAACTCGAGCGCTGACAGGCGATGCCCAGCGGCGCGCGCAGACTCGCTGCGAGCGCGAGCAGTTCGCCGACGGCGGTGTCGAACTCCTCGGGGTCGAAGTCGCACTCCAGGCCGCTCTCGCGAGCCGAGGGCGCGGGACAGGCGGCGAGCACTTCGAGTTCGCCGGAGGGCCGCAGTGCTGCGAGCTTGAGCCGCGTCGAGCCCAGGTCCAACGCCAGCGCGAGCGGCGCTTCGGTGCTCATCGCGGTCTGCGCTTCACCGCACGCCGGCGTGCGCGCGCAGCCACGCGCACTCGTCGCTCAGCGTCGCCAGCGACGCATGCTCGCTGGGGTCGAGGCACACGACGCGCACCGCGATCAAGTTCTGTTGCGCGGTCGGGTTCGACGCGCCGGCCGGATCGAACACGGGCCACGCGCGGCACAGCGGCTTGCCCTTGGTGTGCTCGGCGAGCACGTCCATCACGCTGCGGCGCTCGTCGCGCGAGATCGCGTGCTCCTCGAAGCGCCCTTCGGCGTAGCGCGGCAGGATCGCGTCGTCGAGCTCGCGCTGCAGCTGGCTCTCGAGCTGCTGCAGCGTCTCGCGCAGGAGGCGCGGCTCGAAGTCCTTGTACTTCGCGCTGAAGTCGCCCTGCACCGGCGCGGCGCTCTCGCCATCTTCGATGCCCTGCGGCTCGGGCGGCGGCGGCGGCGCAGCGAGCGCCGAGCGTTCCTCGGCCGCAGCGTTCGGATCGTCGGCGGGCAGTTCGATGCTCGGGGCCGTCGTCGACTGCGCGGACGGAGCCTGCGTCGGCTTGGGGCTCGCGGCCAGCGGAGCGGGCGCGTCGTCCGGCGACTGGGACAGCTTCCACCAACCGGCGGCGCCGAGAGCGGCGAGCAGAACCAGAGCGAGTAGGGCGCGCGACATGGGAGGCGCTTCGATGATAGACCTGCGCGGCGCCGTCGCGAAGGATCGTGGCGCGGATGAGTCTTCGGCGGAATCCCAGCGCGAAAAGGACTCGCGCTGCATCGTGGGCGCGGGATGGATGCCATGCGAGGTGATGCGGCGGAGTTCGAGATGCGTCTGGAGGACGTCGCCTGGGTGCGTGCGTTGGCGCGCAGCCTGGCCGCGGACGCCCACCTCGCCGACGACATCGCCCAGGACACGTTGATCGCAGCGTGGACGCGCGCGCGCGACGGAGGCGCGCCGTCGCGCGGTTGGTTGGCGCAAGTCGCGCGCAACTTCCTCCGTCAGTCGGCGCGGCTCGCGCGCCATCGTTCGGAGCGCGACGGCGCCGCAGCGCGGAGCGAGGGACTGCCTCCCGCAGACGACGCGCTCGCGCAGCTCGAATCTCAGCGCCGTCTGATGGCGGCGGTGGCTGAGCTCGACGAGGCGCAACGCACGGTCGTGGTGCTGCGCTACGTCGAAGGGCTGCCGCCACGCGCGATCGCCGCGCGCCTGGGTTGCTCGGCGAAGACCGTGTCCCACCGGCTCGGCAACGCGCTGCGCCAGTTGCGCGCGCGACTGGAGCGCGAGGGCGGGCGCGACGGTTGGTTCGCCGCCGTGGCGCCGCTGCTGGCGCGAGATCCGCAACCGATTCCCTGGCCCCTGGGAGTGACGCTCGTGAACGTGAAGCTGGTCGTGTCCGCGCTCTTCGTGATCCTCGGCGCCGCGGCGTGGGTGTGGTGGCCCGCGGAACCTGCGCGGCTCAGCGAACTCGCCTCTGCGCCGGCGACACAAGTCGGCGCCTCGGAGCGAGTGCGGCGCGCGCTTCCTGCGGAGAGCGAGCGGAGCGCCTTGGACGAAGCTCGACAGCCGGCGAGTTCCAGCGCAGCGGAGCTCGCGAACGCCGCGACGGTCACGCGCTCCGCAGCCGTCTCGCGCCGCATCGAAGGCCAGGTGTTCTCGGCCGACGGCGCAGCGATCGGCGGAATCGCCGTCGCGCAGCACGGTGGCGCGCAGAGCGTGCTCAGCGCAAACGGAGGCTGGTTCGCGTTCGACACCTTCGACGAGGCCGGCCGCATCGAATCGGTCGACGAGCGCTGGCTGACCGTCGCCGCCGGCGAGTTCTCCGCCTCCAGCAGCGTCACTCCGATCGTGATCGTGGCCGAGTCGATCGCGCTCGCGGGCGAGGTGCTCGACGCTGGCGGCCACGCGCTGGACGGCGCGCGCGTGAGCCTGCTGCGCCCGCTCGACTTCGACTCGCGCTTCGCCGTCGATCTGCACAGCGCGCACGAGCTCGGCTTCGCAGCGAGCAGCGACGAGCATGGTCGCTTCGAGTTCGCGCGCGCGCCTTCGATGATCGGCGCGCGCTTGCGCGTGGTGCTCGACGGATTCGAACCGTTCGAGACCGAGGCGCCGACGCAGGACACGCGGAACTTGAGCATCGTGCTCGCGAGGCCGCGCATCGCGTCGAGCGGCCGCCTGTCAGGCGTCGTGCTCACGCCCGAGCGCGAGCCCGCGCGCAAGGCGCGTGTGTCGATCGGGCTCACCGCGGCGCTGTGCGACGACGAGGGTCGCTTCGAGCTCGACCTCGCCCGCGCGGTGACGACCGACGAGCTGCGCGCGGTGAAGGAAGGCTTCCTGCCGGCGCTCATGCAGCGGCCCTACGAGCCCCGCGGAGACACCGGTTGGCCTTCGCACGTCGAACTCGTGCTGCCCGGTCGCGCGCTCACTTTGGCCGGAGTGGTCGTCGATCACGAGAACGAGCCGATCGCGGGCGCGCGTGTGTGCCTCGCCGATCCGACGCACTTCGGCGTGATCGGTCGCATGCCCGCGAGCCTCGAGGCGCTCGCGTCGGGGGCCGCGGTTCCGCCCGAGGCGTTGGCGAGCCTGCGCGACATGCCCGAGAGCGACGGCGAGCACTTCTGGGACTACTACACGCAACCCGGCCCGCCGAGCGCGCTGTGGAACTACGTGCGCACGGACGCGCAAGGTCGGTTCGAACTCGGCGGGCTCGCGCCGCGCGAGTACCGCCTCGAGGTCCAGCGCGAGCGCGTGCTCGAGCGCTACGTGAGCGCGCCCGTCGTCGCCGGCGATCGCGCCGTGCGCATAAAGATGCCGCCGCCCGAGCGCTGGGAGGTGCTGAGCGGAGTCGTCGTCGGCCCCGACGACGAGCCGATCGCGAACGCGAGCCTGCAGCTCGAGCTCGAGATGTTCGCGACTCGCGCGCGCGTGTTCGGCGGCAGCGTGTACGTGACGCTCCGCGACAGCGGCGCGCACACCAGGACCGACGAGCACGGCCGCTTCGAGTTCAAGGATGCTCCGCGCGGCCCCGTGAACATCACGATCCGCGGCGACGCGCTGGTCCCGAGCGAGCACGCGCTCGATGCAGCCGTCGATCCGTTGCGCGTGCGCTTGGTGGCCGACCCGCGCTGCGCGTTCGAGCTCGAACTCGCGCCGCCGCTGGATCGCGCAGACGCGCTCGAGGCGCGCGATGGTGAGGGCCGCGCGCTCGACCTGCTGCGCATCCGCGGCGGCAGCATCAACGCCTACACCGCGATCCCGCTCTCGGCCGGGCGCTCGGGGGTTCACTCGGTGAGCTCGCGCGTCCGCACGCTCGTGTTGACGAAGAACGGCGGCGAAGTCGGGCGCCTCGAGGTGCGGCTGCGCGGTGGGGCCCCTGTGACGCTTCG
>CALKYE010000307.1 GCA_938003765.1 uncultured Planctomycetia bacterium | reverse complement strand
CGCGCACTTCACGCGCACGCGCTCGATCCACTCGCGCGCGCTGCGCTCGAGGCCGGCCGAGTCGAAGCGACCGCCGCGCGAGAAGCGCGCGAGACGCGGCAGGCCCAGGTTCTCGGCGATCGAGAGCTCCAGCGCGAGCCCTTCGCTCTTGCGGTCTTCGCTGAGCATGCCCACGCCCTGTTCCCAGCGCTCGTGCGGAGTGCGCGCTCCGCTCGCGTCGAGCACGCGCAGCTCGCCCGACACGACGCGCTCGAGGCCCATCAGCGCGCGCAGCAACTCCGTGCGGCCGGCGCCGACGAGTCCTGCGATGCCCAGCACTTCTCCGCGGCGCAGCTCGAGCGTGGCCTCGCGGGGCAGGCGCTCGCCGCGCAGGGCGTTCACGCGCGCGATGACTTCTCCGAACGTCTCCGTGCTCCGCGGAGCGAGCGGCGCCACCGCGCGTCCGACCATCGCGGCGACCAGTTCGCGCGACGAAGTGTCGGCGCACACGCCGCTGGCGACCGAGCGCCCGTCGCGCAGCACGCAGTAGCGCTGGGCGAAGGCGAAGATCTCCTCCATGACGTGCGAGATGTAGATCACGGCCGCGCCGCGCTCGCGCAAGCGCACGAGCAACTCCGCCAGCCGCGCGACGTCCTCTCGACCCAAGCTCGAAGTCGGCTCGTCGAGCACGACCACGCGCGCGTCGAAGGCCACGGCGCGCGCGATCTCCACCAACTGCCGCTCGGCGGGCGCGAGGTCTTCGACGCGTCGACGCACGTCCAGGTCTGCGCGGCCGAGCTGCGTCAGCGCCGCGTGCGCGCGCTCGCGCAGGCTGCGCCAGTCGATGAGTCCAGCGCGCTGCGGTTCGGCGCCGAGCAGCACGTTCTCGGCGACGGACAGGTGCGGCGCGAGCGCGAGCTCCTGGTGGATCATCGCCACGCCGCGCTCGCGCGCTTCGAGCGGTGAGCGCGGGGCGTACGGCGCGCCGTCGAGCTCCATGCGGCCCGCGTCGGGCGCGAGCGCGCCGGCGAGCACCTTCATCAACGTCGACTTGCCCGCGCCGTTCTCGCCGACCAGCGCGAGCACCTCGCCCGCGTTCGCGCTCAGCTCCACTCCGTCGAGGGCCAGCGTCGCGCCGAAGCGCTTGACGAGCCCCTGCATGCTCAATCTCGACGTCGCGGAGGTGCTCAAGCGCGCGCGAGTAGAACCAGCCGCGTCGGGCGGCGCAACCGACGTCGCGCTCAGCGCTCGTGCAGCGACTGCGGCGCGCTCGGAGCGCGTTCCCCGACGGCGTCGGCGTCGCTCGGGCGCGGCAGCGAGAGCCAACCGACCCAGGCGAAGCCCGCGACGTACAGCGCTGCGAAGGCGGCGGCCGCGTAGGCGCCGCACTGCACGGCGCGCACGAGTCCGAACGCCGCCCACAGGCACCAGGCGAACTCGACGCCCGGCGCTTCGCGCACGCTCGCGACGTAACCGCGAGCGCGCCCGTCGCCGCGCTTGGGCGTGCGCACGAACTCGCCCGTGGCGCCGAACAGTCCGCGCAGCGCGGCGAGCGCTAGCCACCAGCTCGATCCGAGCCCGAGCACGACCGCCAGAAGGCTGTCGAGCAAGCGCGCGCCGAGCGGGCGGCCGATGGCGCGCTGCGCGCGTTCGTAGAACAGCAGCACTGCCGGCGTGCACAGCCCGAGCAACAGCGCGCACCAACCCCAGCGCACTTGGGACGACGCGCCGACTGCGAACGGGAACAGCGCCACGAGCGCGAGCACGAGCGGATGCCCGGCGTGCGCCAGGAAGTGCAGCGCGGCCTCGAGCTTCACGCGCCAGCTCAGGCGTGCGCGCAGGATGCGCGGCATGAGCTTGCGCGCGGTCTGCACCGTGCCCCGCGCCCAGCGCGCCTGCTGCGACTTGAACGCGGCGATCTGCTCGGGCAGTTCCGCCGGCGCGGTCACGTGCGCCGCGTAGCGCAGGCGCGAGCCGGCGAGCTGCGCGCGGTACGAGAGGTCGAGGTCCTCGGTCAGCGTGTCGTGCTGCCAGCCGCCCGCGCGCTCGATCGCGCTGCGCCGCCACACGCCGGCCGTGCCGTTGAAGTGCAGGAACAGGCCGCGCTCGTCGCGGACCTTGTGCGTGATGACGAAGTGGCCGTCGAGCAACACGGCCTGCGCGCGCGTGAAGGCGCTGTGCTCGCGGTTGAGGTGCTCCCAGCGCGCCTGCACGAGGTCGACACCCGGGTCCTCGAACGCGCCCATCAGCCGCGTCAGGAAGTCGCGCGCGGGCTCGAAGTCGGCGTCGAAGATCGCGATGAACTCGCCCTGCGCCGTGGCGAGCCCATTCGCCAGCGCGCCGGCCTTGAACCCTTCGCGCGTGTCGCGGCGCACGACGCTCGCGCGCACTCCGTGCTCGCGCAGGCGTTCGACCTCAGCGTCGACGATCGCGCGCGTGTCGTCGTCGGAATCGTCGAGCACCTGGAGCTCGAGCTGCTCGCGCGGGTAGTCGAGCGCCCCCGCGGCGCGGATGGCGCGCGCAGCGACCGTGCGCTCGTTGTAGAGCGGAAGTTGCACGGTCACGCGCGGCGCGCGCGCTCGGTCGAGCGGCGGGAGCGGCTGGCGCTCCTCCCAACGAAAGCGTGCGAGCAACCAGGCGCGGTGCAGGCCGAAGACCGAGACCAGTCCGGTGAGGAGCGCGTAGACCTCGACGATCACCGCGAGAGCGTAAGCTCTGCCGTGCTCGACGCGTCCCGCATCGCCGTGGTGATTCCCGCGCTGAACGAGGGCGCGGCGCTCGGTGGGGCGCTCGCGCGCGTGCCGCGCTGGGTGGATCGCGTGGTGGTCGTCGACAACGGCTCGAGCGACGACACGGCGGCCGTGGCGCGGGCGGGCGGCGCCGAGGTGCTGCACGAGCCGCTGCAGGGCTACGGGCGCGCTTGTCTGGCCGGAATTCGCGCGGTGAGCGAGGTCGACGTGATCGTGTTCATGGACGCCGACGGCAGCGACCATCCCGAGCAGATGGAGCGCTTGGTGCGGCCGATCCTCGAGCGGCGCGCCGAGCTGGTGATCGGCTCCCGCGCTCTCGGACGGCGCGAACGGGGCGCGCTCACCTTCCCGCAGCGCTTCGGCAACGTGCTCGCGTCGCGACTGGTGTCGTGGCTGTGGGGCGTGCGCTTCACCGACCTCGGTCCGTTCCGCGCGATCTCACGCCCCGGGCTCGAGCGCCTCGAGATGGACGCGCCGACCTTCGGCTGGACGGTGCAGATGCAGATCCGCGCCGCGAGTCGGGGCCTTATCTGCGCGGAGGTCGCCGTCGACTACGCGCGCCGCAAGGGAGGCCATTCGAAGATCTCGGGCACCGTGCGCGGCGTGTGGCTCGCGGGCACGGGCATCTTGGGCTGCATCGCGCGCGAGCGGCTCGCGCAAACTCGTCGCGCGGCGCCTTTGCTCGCCGCCGTGTTCCTCGCGCTCTCGTCGTGCGCGCCGGACGCGGCGCCGCTGGCGGAAGCGGAGTGGGGGTGCTGCGATGGGCTCTGGCGTCTGGAGAAGGAGGCTTGTCCGTCGTCGCTTTCGGTCCACGTCGAGAACGGCGACGGTTACTCCAGCGAGCACTTCGCGCAGCTTCGCATCGCGCTGTGGAGCGATGGGGCCGTCGTGATTCGCGAGGACAGCAGTACGGACCGCGACTCACGCTACTTGCGCGCGACGCTGGACCGGGATGTCGTGCGTCGCGCGATCTCGGTCGCGTGGCGCATCGTCTATGCGCTCGAGCGCGACGAGCTGAGCTGCCCGGACCAGCTCCACATGCCCGCGACGAGAGTCCAAGTCTGCTTCGCGGGCCAATGGCGCAAGGTCGAACTCCCTGCCTTCGAGCCCGAGCGCGATCCACGCTGCGCGGCCCCGCTCCGCACGCTCGGCGAGATCGAAAGTCTGCTCGCTCCGCTCGAGGACGCCGCGCGGCGCGCCGGCGCGCGCTACGTGGAGTTCGGCTCCGCGCTGACGTTCCAGCGCTGACGGTCCGTTGCGCCGGCGCTGTTCGGCGAGCGCTACTCGAGCAGCGCCGCGATCGCGGGGTCGTTCATGTTGTCGCGCGTGACGAGCACCGCGCCCGTGTCGATGCGCGGCTCGACCGTCTCGCGCGCGAGCAGCCTGGCGAGCGTGCGCACCGAGAGCGCGCCCATCTTGCGCGGGTCCTGAACGACGAGCGCGTCGATCTTGCCCTCGCGCAGCGCGGCCACGAGCGGCGGCGAGGCGTCGAAGCCCACGAAGCGCAGCTTGCCCGCGAGGCCCATCTGCTCGAGCGCGAGCAACATGCCGGCCGTCGCCGACTCGTTCGAACAGAACACACCGCCCGCTTCGCGCAGCGCGTCCATCAAGTTGAGCGCGGTGGTCTTGGCCTCGCCCGCGGTCGCGCCGGCGTAGCGGTTGTCGACGCTGAGCTCGACACCGGCGGCCTTGGCGGCCTGTGAGAATCCGCTCTCGCGCGCGTCGGTGCTCGCCGATCCGACGACGTAGCGGAGCATCACCGCCTTGCCCTTGCCGCCCAGCAGCTTGGCCAAGTGCTCGCCCGCGAGCTGACCCGCCGCGCGATTGTCGGTCGCGATGAAGCTCGCGAAGTCGACGCCCGGCGTTCCGTCGAGATCGGAGTCGAAGATCACGACCGGGATGTCCTTCGCCTTCGCGCGTGCGACCACGGCCGCGAGCGCGGTGTGGTCCAGCGGCGCGAGCGCGAGGCCGGCGATCCCGTCGGTGATGAACTGCTCGACGAGCTGGATCTGCTGCATGCGATCGTTCTCCTGCAGCGGACCCTTCCAGACGACGTCGAGTTGGAGCTCCGCGCCGGCTTCGCGCGCGCCGCGCTCGACCGCCTTCCAGAACACGTGGGTCGTGCCCTTGGGGATCACCGCCACGCGCGGGCGGGCGGTCGCCGCGTCTTGCGCCGCGAGCTGGGAGTCGCTGCGCGCATCGCACGCCGCGAGGCTCGCGAGGGCGAGGAAGGAGAGCAGGGGACCGAGTCGGGGCATCGCGGTGGGTGGGTTGGCTCAGCGGAGGGAATCTGCTTTTACTTGCGAAAGACCGAGGCTTGCAAGTAAAAGCGGTCCAGGGGCTCGCCGACGCGCCGGTGGAAGCGTGCGCGAGTTCCCACCCCCTCCTGACGAGCATCGAGTCCCCCGTGAGCAAGACAGACGAAGACAAGAGCGAGCGCGGTCGCTATCGCGCGCCTGCCCTCGAGAAGGGCTTGGACATCCTGGAGTTGCTGGCCGACCGCCCCGAGGGGTTGTCGCAATCGGAGATCGCGCGCGGCCTCAACCGCACGGTCGGCGAGATCTTCCGAATGCTCAACTGCCTGGTGGAGCGCGGCTACCTGTCGATCCAGCGTCCGAGCGACCGCTACATCCTCACGCTCAAGCTGTTCGAGCTCGCGCACCGCCACACGCCGATCGATCGCCTGCTCGGCAACGCGGGACCGCTGCTGCGCGAACTCGCCAGCCAGGTCCATCAGTCGTGCCACCTCGCTCTGATCGAAAGCGGCCACGGCGTCGTCGTCGCGCAAACCGACAGTCCCGGTCACATCGGCTTCGCGGTGCGCGTCGGCTCGGTCATCGCGCTGTCGAGCACGGCCTCGGGCCGTGTGCTGCTCGCGTTCCAGAACCCCGAGGATCGCGCGCGCATCCTCTCGCGCGCGAGCTCCGCCGATCAGGAGTCGGGCGCGAAGAGCGCCTTCGTCCGCGAACTCGAAGCGATCCGCTCGCGCGGGTACGAGGAGATGGACAGCACGCGCATCCGCGGCGTGCGCGACGTCAGCGCGCCCGTGTTCGACCACCGCGGGTCGGCGGTCGCGGCGATGACCGTTCCGTTCATCGAGCGCCTCGACGTTCCCGACGACAGCTCGCTCGTGCTCACGCGCGAGGCGTTGCTGCGCACGGCGGCGCGCCTCTCGGCATCGCTGGGCGGGAGAGCTCCGGGCTCCGGCGGCGCCACGCCGCGCGTGAGGTGAGCGGGGCCGCGCGCGAGCTGGGCGCACTGCGCCAACGCTGGCCCGCTCCCACGCGGCCGCGGGCGATCGTCCTGATCGGCGCCGGCGGGATCGTGAACGACGCGCACCTGCCGGCTTACCGCATGGGCGGTTTGCCGGTGGCGGGCTGCTTCGACATCGATCCCGCGCGCTCGCACCAGCTCGCACGCCACTGGGCGCTCGCGCGCGTCTTCCCGACCCTCGAGGCGGCGCTCGCGACCCCCGACGCCGTGTTCGACGTCGCGCTCCCGCCCGCCGCAGTGCACGCGGTGGTCGAGCGATTGCCCGACGGCGCCGCGGTGCTGATCCAAAAGCCGCTGGGCGTGGACCTCGCCGATGCGACGCGCATCCGCGACGCGTGCCGGCGCAAGCGCCTGATCGCCGCGGTCAACTTCCAGTTGCGCTTCAGTCCGCAGATGCTCGCCCTGCGCGACGCTTGCGAGCGCGGCTGGCTCGGGCGGCTGGTCGAGCTCGACCTGCACGTGAACTGCCGCATGCCGTGGGAGCTGTGGCCGTTCCTCGCCTCGCTCGAGCGCATGGAGATCGCGCTCCACTCGATCCACTACCTCGACTTGATCCGCTCGCTGCTCGGCGAGCCGCGGCGCGTCTACGCGCGCACGGTCAAGCACCCGGTCGCGGCGCACCTCGCGAGTTCGCGGACCAGCGCGATCCTCGACTACGGCGACGACGTGCGCTGCTCGCTCTCGGTGAACCACCACCACATGCACGGGCCCAAGCACCAGCTCTCGCAGGTGCGGCTCGAGGGCCTGGACGGCGCCGCGGTGGCGGTGATGGGCGTGAACCTCGACTACCCGCGCGGCAGGCCGGACGCGCTCGAGTTCGCCTTCGCGGGCGACGAGTGGAAGTCTGCGACGCTCGTCGGCAACTGGTTCCCCGACGCGTTCCTCGGAACGATGAGCAACCTGCAGCGCTTCGCGGACGGCGAGGACGCGGCGCTCCACACGAACGTCGAGGACGCCTGGCGCACGATGGCGCTGGTCGAGGCGCTGTACGAGTCGGATCGCAGCGGAGGGACGGCCCTCGCCGGGAGCGGAGTCACGCCGTGAGCGCGGGTGCGTCGCGCGCGGTGCGCATCGATGCGCACCAGCACTTCTGGAAGCTCGAGCGCGGCGACTATCGCTGGCTCACGCCCGGACTCGCGCCGCTCTACCGAGACTTCGGGCCCGGCGACCTCGAGCCTCACCTGCGCGACGCGCAGGTCGACGCGAGTGTGCTGGTGCAGGCCGCCGACAGCGTGGCGGAGACGGAGTTCCTGCTCGCGACCGCGCGCGACGTCGAGTGGCTCGCCGGAGTCGTCGGATGGGTCGATCTCGAGCACCCCGCGGCGTCGAGCGAGCTCGAGCGGCTTTCGCGCGCGCCCAAGTTCGTCGGCGTGCGGCCGATGCTGCAGGACCTCGAAGACCCGCGTTGGGTGTTGCATCCGCGCGTCGTCGAAGCGCTGCGTTCGTCGGCGCAACTCGGAGTGCGTTTCGATGCGCTGGTCAGGCCCGAGCAGCTCGCCGCGCTGTGCGAACTGCGCGCGCGTGTTCCCGAACTGTGGATCGTGATCGATCACGCGGCCAAACCGAGATTGGCCGAGGGCGAATCGTGGAGCGGCGTCGAAGCGTGGCGCGCGCAGTTGCGTGAGCTAGCGATGCATCCCCGGACGTTCTGCAAAGTTTCAGGACTGATCACCGAATGCGGACCCGACTGGCCGGTGTCCTTGCTGGAGAACCAGTTCGAGTTCCTGCGTGCGACGTTCGGCGCCGAGCGCCTCATGTGGGGAAGTGACTGGCCCGTTCTCGAACTCCGCGCCTCCTACTCGCGCTGGCGCAACATCTCCGACGAACTCACGCGCGCGTGGAACCCGAGCGAACGTGACGACTTCTTTGGAGCAACGGCCGCACGCTTCTACGGATTGCGCGTACATCATCGAGTCGGCCACGGGCGGTGAGCCGACCCCACACTGCATGCCGTTCATCGCATGACCGTTCGCATCACAGCGCTCAAAGTCCGAGACATCCGCTTCCCGACGTCCGACCACATGGATGGCTCGGACGCGATGCACACCGATCCCGACTACTCGGCGGCCTACGTGGTCCTCGAGACCGATCGCGACGGGCTCGAGGGGCACGGGCTCACGTTCACCATCGGCCGCGGCAACGAGTTGTGCGTCGCAGCGTGCGAGGCGCTCTCGCGTCTGGTCGTGGGGCGCACGCTGGCCTCGATCACGAGCGACTTCGCCGGGTTCTGGCGCACGCTCACCAGCGACTCGCAACTGCGCTGGGTCGGGCCCGAGAAGGGCGTGATCCACCTCGCCACGGCGGCGGTGATCAACGCCACCTGGGACCTGTACGCCAAGTCGCGCGGCGTTCCGCTGTGGAAGCTGCTGGTCGACATGAGCCCCGAGGAGTTCGTCTCCGCGATCGACTTCCGCTACCTGAGCGACGTGCTCACGCGCGAGCAGGCGCTCGAGATCCTGCGCGCCAACGAGCCGACCAAGGCCGCGCGCGAAGCGCAGATGCGCGCCGAGGGGTATCCCGCGTACACCACGTCGGCCGGTTGGCTCGGCTACAGCGACGAGAAGATCCGCAAGCTGTGCCGCGAGGGCATCGCCGAAGGCTGGCGGCACTTCAAGATCAAGGTCGGCGCCGACCTGCGCGACGACCTGCGGCGCGCGGCGGTCGTGCGCGAAGCGATCGGCCCGGAGCGCTACCTGATGTTCGACGCCAACCAGCGCTGGGACGTCGGCGAGGCGATCGCGAACATGAAGGAGCTGGCGCGCTTCGATCCGTGGTGGATCGAGGAGCCCACTTCACCCGACGACGTGCTCGGCCACGCGGCCATCGCCAAGGCCATCGCGCCGATCGGCGTCGCGACCGGCGAGCAGTGCCAGAACCGCGTCGTGTTCAAGCAACTGCTGCAGGCGAACGCGATCCGCTTCTGCCAGATCGATTCGTGCCGCCTGGGCGGTGTGAACGAGGTCCTGGCCGTGCTGCTGCTCGCCCGTCGCTTCAACGTGCCGGTGTGCCCTCACGCCGGCGGCGTCGGGCTGTGCGAGTACGTCAACCACTTGATCATGGTCGACTTCATCCGCATCGCGCCGACGCTGGACCAGCGCGTCGCGGAGTTCGTGTCGCACCTGCACGAACACTTCGAGCACCCCGCGCAGGTCCGCAACGGTCGCTACCTCGTGCCCACCGCTCCCGGGTACGGCATCACCATGAAATCCGCGTCGCTCGAGGCGTACGAGTTCCCGAGCGGCCGCGTGTGGCGCGAGCGCACGGCGTTGAGCGCGGCCGCGAGGTGAGCATGAGCGGTCGCATGCACGGGCTGACGGCGCTGGTCACGGCGGCGGGTCAGGGCATCGGGCGCGCGGCGGCGCTGGCGTTCGCACGCGAGGGCGCGCACGTGTGGGCCACCGACGTGAACGACGTGGCTCTCGAGCAGTTGGTGCGCGAAGAGCCGCGCCTCTCCGTCGGACGCCTCGACGTGCTCGACGAGCGCGCGGTGACGGAGTTCGTGAGCACACAAGGACCGTTCGACGTGCTGTTCAACTGCGCGGGCTACGTGCACCACGGCTCGATCCTCGACTGCTCGGGGCAGGAATGGACCTTCGCGCTCGACCTCAACGTGACCTCGATGTACCGCACGATCCGCGCTGTGCTGCCGGGCATGCTCGCGCGCGGCAAAGGCTCGATCGTCAACATGTCCTCGGTCGCGTCCAGCGTGAAGGGCGCGCCCAATCGCTGCGCCTACGGGACGACCAAGGCGGCGGTGATCGGGCTGACCAAGTCGGTGGCGGCCGACTTCGTGTCGCGCGGCGTGCGCTGCAACGCGGTGTGTCCCGGCACGGTGCAGACGCCTTCGCTCGACGGCCGCATCGAGCAGTTGAGCGCGAGCTTCGACGGCGACGTCGACAAGGCGCGCGCGGCGTTCGTCGCGCGCCAGCCGATCGGGCGCCTGGGAACGGCGGAAGAGATCGCAGCGCTGGTCGTGCACCTCGCCTCCGACGAGTCGAGCTACACCACGGGCGCGGTTTACGTCATCGACGGCGGATGGAGCATTTGATTTGAAGCTGTTTCGCTATGGAGAGCTCGGCCGCGAGAAGCCGGGCGTCGTGGACTCGAAGGGCGGCCTGCGCTCGCTCGCGGGCGTGATCGACGACGTGCGCGGCGAGGCGCTGAGTCCCGCGGGGCTGGCGCGGCTGCGCGCGCTGGACGTCGAGTCGCTGCCGCGCGTTGAAGGCTCACCGCGCCTGGGCGCCTGCGTCGGCGGCGTCGGCAAGTTCCTGTGCATCGGGCTCAACTACGCGGACCACGCGGCCGAGACCGGTGCGCAGGTTCCGGCCGAGCCCGTCGTGTTCAGCAAGGCGACAAGCGCGATCTGCGGCCCGAACGACGACGTCGAGATCCCGCGCGGCGCGGAGAAGACCGACTGGGAAGTGGAGCTGGGCGTCGTGATCGGCTCGAAGGCCAAGCACGTCACGCCGGAGCGCGCGCTCGAGCACGTCGCGGGCTACTGCGTGATCAACGACCTCTCCGAGCGCGCCTTCCAACTCGAAGGCACAGGGCAGTGGGTCAAGGGCAAGAGCTGCGACACCTTCGGGCCGATGGGGCCCTACCTCGTCACGCGCGATGAAGTGCGCGATCCGCAGAACCTGCACCTGTGGCTCGAAGTCGACGGCCGCCGCTTCCAGGACGGCAACACCAAGACGATGGTCTTCGGCGTCGCGTTCCTCGTGAGCTACCTGAGCCGCTTCATGAGCCTGCATCCGGGCGACGTGATCTCGACCGGCACGCCGCCGGGCGTGGGCCTGGGCCAGAAGCCCGAGCCGATCTACCTGCGCGCGGGCCAGGTCATGCGGCTTGGCATCGACGGCCTGGGTGAGCAGCGCCAGCGCACGGTCCCGTCGAGCTGACGCGCGACCTGAACCGCGACGCACTTCAAGCGTTGCTGTTCGCGCGTTGCCGGCGGCCGCGCTTGCGCTGTTGAGCTGGCGCGCCTCTCATGGATCCACAATGAACGTCGTGCTGCTCGCTGTCGCGCTCTGGAGTGTCGTCGCACCGCAGGCGGCCGCGCCGACGCCCGCCGCTCAACGCGACCTCGTGGTGGAGACCCGCGGCGAGGGCGAGCGTGTCGTCGGCGACGTGCCCTTCGTGCTCGAGTACCGCTCGTACAGCGCGCCGCGCGATCCGGTGGTCGTACTGCGCGCGCGCACGGATCCCGATTCCGGTCGAGCGGTGTTGACGGACGTCGTTGCGCTGCGCGAGGAGCACGAGCAGCTCGCTGGCGGCGGCGTGAAGCCTCTCGAGTGGTCGCTGCACATCGCGGCTGCTGCGGCGGAGCGCCCGCAACGTGTCGTTCTGCCCAAGGTCTGGCCCTGGCGCGTTCGCTTGAACGCCGCGGACCTCGTCGCGATACGTGTTGACGTCGTCGACAGCGCTGGCGCGCGCACGTTCGAGGGCGGAGAGGTGCGCGCCCAGCGAATGCGTTGGAGTTCGCACTTCACGGAGCAAGTTCGTGGGACGTGGGAGAGCGCCCACGACCGATCGGCGGGCCCCCACGCTGCTGCGATCGCCGATGGCTGGGCGCGACTGTGGCCCGTGGAGCGAGCCCATGGTGTGGGACTCGCTGCGCGGCTCAACGTGCTCTCCGACTGGCGGCTGGGCTGGTTTGACTGGACGCGGTCCGCCGGCGATGCGCCGTTCCAACTGATCGTCGAGCCGCAGATCCGCACGCACCGCGTGCGCGCCTACATCGATGGTCAACCGCTGGTACAGGGCACGCTCACGGTCGCGCGCCGGCGACCGGGACGGCCGCGGCTCCGGGACTCGGACTGGGATCGAGGTCTCGACGTGACGACCGACGCCGACGGCGTGGCCGAGTTCGAGATCGACAGCGCGGCGCCGTTCACACTGGCGCTGCGGACGCGCGGCGCTGATGGCCGCAAGCGAGTCGCCGAGCTCACGTTGCCCGGACCCTCAGCAGAGGCCTCCGCAGACGCGTGGGAGATCGGACTCCTCCCCCCGCAACTCGTCCGGGGCTTCGTGGTCGACCCGCTCGGCCGCCCTGTAGCCGACGCGCGCATCGCCATCACCGACGGAGACTCGTGGGCGTTCAACGCGCTTCCGTACTTCGCCGACGAGTCCGGCCGTTTCGAGTTCCAGTTCCTGCGATCGGACCGGTGGAACTTCCGCTTCAGCGCCGACGGCTTCGCGCCGCGGACGCTGGAGCTTCCGACGTCGCAGCACGACCAGCGGATCGAGCTCGCGCCCACCTCGGTCCTGTCCGGATACTTGCGCGTCGCAGATCCGCTGGACGTCGTCGATCTCAACCTCGTGCTTCTGCGCCGTGAGCACGGCGTCCCGCTCGAATCCTCGCCGGGTTGCTCGCTGGGCTGCTCGTGCGACGGACGGTTCGAGTTCAAGGACCTCCAGCCGGGCCGCTACACGCTGATCGTCCGCCGTGCGGGCAGCGGCTCCGCTCCGATCGAACTCGCGCGGCGCGACGAGATCGAGATCCTCTACGGTCAATCGTTCGACCTCGGCGAGCTTCGCCTCGAGTGACGCGCCGCTATCTTGCGCGCCGCACATGCGCAGCGCAGACGTAGCGATCATCGGAGGCGGCATCGTCGGTCTCGCCACGGCGTACGAGCTCACGCGACGCCGACCGCGCGCCCGCGTCGTCGTGCTCGAGAAGGAGCGCCAGCTCGCCGCGCACCAGACCGGCCGCAACTCGGGCGTGATCCACTCCGGGATCTACTACAAGCCCGGCTCCGAGAAGGCGCGCACGTGCCGGCGCGGCAAGGCGCTGCTCGAGCAGTTCTGCGAACGACACGGAGTCGTGTGGGAGCGCTGCGGGAAGGTCGTCGTCGCGGTGGATGCGAGCGAGCTGCCGCGGCTCGCCGGAATCGCCGAGCGCGCACGAGCCAACGGCGTGGAGGCGCGCGAGATCGAGGTCGACGAGCTGCGCCGGCTCGAGCCGCACGTCGCGGGCGTCAAGGCGCTGCACGTGCGCGAAACCGGCATCGTCGATTACGTCGGCGTGTGCGCGAAGCTGGCCGAGCTCATCCGCGTGCGCGGGGGCGAGGTGCTGACGCAGGCGCGCGTCGAGCGGATCGAGTCGCGCTCGAGCGAGGTCGTGCTGCACACCACGCGAGGCGAGCTCGTCGCCGACGCCGCGATCAATTGCGCGGGCCTGCACTCGGATCGAGTGCTGCAGGATGCCGGCGAACGCCGCCCCGCGCGCATCGTTCCGTTCCGCGGCGAGTACTTCGAGCTCACGCCCGACGCGCACGAGCTGGTGCGCAACCTCATCTACCCCGTGCCCGATCCCAGCTTCCCGTTCCTCGGCGTGCACTTCACGCGCATGGCGCTCGGCGGCGTCGAGTGCGGTCCCAACGCGGTGCTCGCTCTGTCGCGCGAGGGCTATCACTGGGACGACGTGAACGTGCGCGATCTGGTCGACACGCTCGGCTACGTCGGATTCTGGAAGCTGGTCAGCCGCCACGCGTTCGCGGGAATGGGGGAGATGTGGCGCTCGCTCTCGAAGCGCGCGTTCACCAAGGCGCTCCAGCGGCTCGTGCCCGAGATTCGCGCAGCGCATCTGGTTCCCGCGCCGGCCGGCGTGCGCGCTCAAGCACTCGCGAGCGACGGCGCGCTGGTCGACGATTTCCTCATTCGCAGCTCCGGCCGCGTCGTGCACGTGCTCAACGCGCCCTCTCCCGCGGCGACCGCGTCCCTCGCGATCGCCGAGTCCATCTGCGAGCGCCTCGACGCGCAGCCCTCACGCCCATGAACCTCATCTCTCTGACCGCCGCCCTCGTGTGCGCGCTTCCCTTCGTCTCCTCCTGCGCTGCTTCGAAATCCAGCGAGCCTTCCATGACCCGTCTCGACAAAGTCGTTCCGTGTCTGTGGTTCCAAAGCGACGCCGAGGCCGCCGCCAAGCGCTACGTCGAGCTCGTCCCCAACTCGCGCATCCTGTCGATCGCGCGCTACGGCGAGGGCGCCCACTTGCCGGCTGGCACGGAGATGCTGGTGCAGCTCGAGATCGGCGGAACGCAGTTCTGGCTCCTCAACGGCGGCCCGCAGTTCAAGCTCAGCGAAGCGGCGTCGATCGTCGTGCGCTGCGAAGACCAGGCCGAGATCGATCGCCTGTGGAGCGCACTGGGCGAAGGCGGCCGCGAAATGGCGTGCGGTTGGCTGTCCGATCGCTGGGGCGTGTCGTGGCAGATCATTCCGGCGAAGTTCGACGAGTGGATGGCGGGACCGCCCGAGCGCAGCGCGCGCGTGATGGGCGCGTTGCTGAGCATGGTCAAGCTCGACATCGACGCGCTGCAGCGCGCGTACGACGGGCGATGAGCGTCGAGAGCCTCGTCTACTCGAGCGAGCACCTGCGCGCCTTCAGCCAGCGCGTGTTCGAGCACTTCGGCGTTCCCGAGCGCGATGCGCGGCTCGCCTCCGAGGTGCTCGCGGCCGCCGATCTGCGCGCGATCGACTCGCACGGCGTCGCGCGGCTGCGCACGTACGTCGACATGCTCACGCTGGGCCGCATCAACCCGCGGCCCGCGCCGCGCATCGTGCGCGAGACCGCGAGCACCGCGACGGTCGACGGCGACAACGGGCTCGGGCTCGTCGTCGGCCCGTGGGCCAACGAGGTTGCGATGCGCAAGGCCGAGCAAGTGGGTTCGGGCTGGGTGAGCGTGTGCAACACCAACCACTACGGCATCGCCGGCTACTACCCGCTCGAAGCGTTGAAGCGCGATCTGATCGGGTGGTCGATGACGAACTCGACCAAGCTCGTCGCGCCGCTGTGGGGCGCCGAGCGCATGCTCGGCACCAATCCGATCGCGATCGCGTTCCCCGGACTCGAGGAGCCGCCGATCGTGATCGACCTCGCGACGCCTGCGGTCGCCTACGGCAAGATCGAGATCGCGCTGCGCCGCGGCGAGTCGATTCCGCTCGGCTGGGCCATCGACAAGCGCGGCGAGGTGACGAGCGATCCGCGCGGAATGATCGACGGCGGCGCGCTGCTCCCGCTCGGTTCAGATCGCGAGCACGGCGGCCACAAGGGCTACGCGCTCGGGATGATGGTCGACGTGCTCGTGGCCGTGCTCTCGGGCGCGAACTGGGGCCCGTTCACGCCGCCCTTCGCGCTGCGCCAGGAGATTCCCGCGCGTTCGGTGGGCAAGGGCATCGGCCACTTCTTCGGCGCGATGCAGATCGCGGGCTTCATCGACCCGCTCGAGTTCAAGCGCCAGATCGACGACCTCGTGCGCACGTTCCGCTCGACGAAGCCCGCGCCGGGTCACGAGGCCGTGCTGATCCCCGGCGACCCTGAACGGATCGCGCTCGCCGAACGCACGCGCTCCGGCATTCCCCTCGTGCTGCCGGTCGTCGAAGATCTGCGCGCGATCGCAGACCAACTCGGTCTGTCGTTCGACTGAATCCCGTGAGCGCTCGGAGCTGCCCTTGATCCCCATGCGAATCCTGATCGCCACTTCCGCACTCGTGTTGGCGGCCTGCGGCGCCGCGCCCCAGCCGACGCCGCGCTCGACCGTCTCGAACCCGCCGACGCCTCAGACGGACCGTCGAGAGTTGACGCAGGACGAGCGCATGGCGTGGTGGCGCGAGGCGCGCTTCGGGATGTTCATCCACTGGGGGCTGTACGCGATCCCCGCGGGCAAGTGGGGCGAGCGCACGAACCACGGCGAATGGATCCGCACGACCGCGCAGATCCCGCTCGAGGAGTACGCGAAGTTCCAGCCGCAGTTCAACCCGACGGCGTTCGACGCCGACTCGTGGGCGCGCATGGCCGCCAACGCGGGCATGAAGTACCTGGTGATCACCAGCAAGCACCACGACGGGTTCGCGCTGTTCGATTCGAAGCTCACGGACTGGGACGTGATGAACACGCCGTTCGGGCGCGACGTGCTGAAGGAGCTGAGCGAGGCCTGCGAACGGCACGGCGTGAAGTTCTGCACGTACCACTCGATCATGGACTGGCATCACCCCGACTATCTCCCGCGGCGCGACTGGGAGAAGGACCGCAGCAGCGAGGGCGCGGACTTCGGGCGCTTCAGGCGCTACCTGCACGGCCAGGTCGAGGAGCTGGTGCGCAACTACGAGCCGCACGTGATGTGGTTCGACGGCGAGTGGGAGAGCACTTGGACGCACGAGTACGGCGTCGAGCTGTTCGAACACTGCCGCAGGCTCGCGCCCGCGATGCTGGTCAACAATCGCGTCGACGTGCACCGCGGCGGCATGGCGGGCTTCTCCCAGTCGAGCGAGGCGGTCGGCGACTTCGGAACTCCCGAGCAGGAGATCCCCGCGACCGGACTCGCCGGCGTGGACTGGGAGACCTGCATGACGATGAACTCGAACTGGGGCTACAACGCCTACGACGAGAGCTGGAAGCCCGCGCGCGAGATGATTCGCATGCTGATCGACGTCGCTTCGAAGGGCGGCAACTACCTGCTCAACGTCGGACCGCGCGCGGACGGCAGCTTTCCGCCCGAGGCGGTGCAGCGCCTGGCGGAGATCGGCGCCTGGACCCAGCGCTTCGGCGCGGCCATCCACGGCACGCAGGCGAGCCCGTTCGACGCGCTCGAGTGGGGGCGTTGCACGCTGAAGCGTCAGGGCGACGACACGCTGCTGTACCTGCACGTGTTCGACACGCCCGCGAGCGGAGAGCTGGTGTTGCCGGGGGTCGGCAACGAGCCGCTCTCGGCCGGCTACCTCTTCGGCGCGCGCGTGCTCCTGCCCGTCGAGCGCCGCGGCGCCGATCTGGTGGTGAAGCTGCTCGCCGATCCGGATGACGAGCTGCCGTACGTCGTGACGCTCGGACTGCGCGGTGCGCCGATCGTCTACCGCGCGCCGCGCATCGAAGCGGCGAGCGAGATCTTCGTGCGCGACCTCGCGGTCAGCTTCGCGGCCGGGTCAGGACTCGCCGTCCACTACACCCTCGACGGAAGCGAGCCGGGCGTCGCTTCGCCGCGCGCCGAGGGACCGATCACGCTCGACGCGACCGCCCGCGTGCGCGCCGTGGGCGTTCACGACGGCAAGCCCGTAACGACGATCGTCGAGCGCACGTTCACGCGCGCGCAGCCGGCGCCGGCGCTCGACGCATCGGGCGCGCAGCCGGGCCTGCGGCGCGAGACGTTCGTCGGCGACTGGGAGCAGTTGCCCGACTTCGGCTCGCTCAGCGCGCGGGACAGCGCGGTGGTCGGCGCCATCGAGCTCCCTTCGCGCGAGGAGCGCATCGGCTGCCGCTTCAGCGGCCTCGTCGTGGTCGAGCACGACGACGTGTACGAGTTCGCGCTCGCGAGCGACGACGGCAGCCGCCTGTGGATCGACGGCGAGCTGGTGGTCGACAACGACGGCCTGCACGGAACCGTCGAGCGGCGCGGGTTCGTGGCGCTGGCGGCCGGGGCGCACGCGCTGCGCGTGGACTGGTTCAACCGCACGGGCGGCGCGGAACTCGCGCTCCGCTCCGCACGCCTGGGAGAAGCCCTCGCGCCGCTCGCGCCGACGGCTCTGTTGCGGCTGCCTTGACGCCGAAGCGCTCACCGACGAGCGGCGCGGGATTGGCCAGCGGCGTCGCGGATTGCGCCTGAGTTGACGGCGCCAGGAAGGCGAGGAGGGCGAGTGTGGTCGTCGAGCGTCGATGCATGTCCCGGGAGCTCCCGTGGAATGTTCAACCGACGGGTCCGCGCGAACGCAGCGCACGACGAGACTTCGATCCTCGCCCGGCGCCGAACGGGACCACAGCTCGTACTGCGCCACCGCGCGGGACACCGACAGCGTCGCGGCGCCAGCGATCGGCCACGCGGCGTCGATTCGAGCAGAGCGAAGCGAGAGACCATCGACCTGATGAAAGAGCGACGCCCGTCCACCCCCGCTGCGGGAGAGGACGGGCGTCGCTGAACTTCGCGCGTGTGCGCGTCAGGGCAGGATCACACTGTCGATGACGTGGATCACGCCGTTGCCCGCGAGGATGTCCGTGGCGGAGATCGCGGCGCCGCCGACGGTCGCGCTGTCCCCAGACATGGCGACCTTCAACGCCTTGCCTTGGAGCGGAGTGAGTTCGTGCGCCGCGAGCACGTCCTTGGCGAGCATCCGTCCGCTCACCACGTGCAGCTTCAGGATCGCCGCGAGCTTGTCCTTGTTCTCGGGCTTCAGGAGGTTCTCGACCGTGCCCGCCGGCAGCTTCGCGAACGCGGCGTCACTCGGAGCGAAGACGGTCAGCGGCTGCTTGCCGGAGAGCGCCTCGACGAGGCCGGCCGCTTGCGCCGCAGCGAGCAACGTGTTGAACGTCCCAGCGGCCTTCGCGGTCTCGACGATGTTGGGCCGCGGAAGGATGACGGCGTCGATCACGTGGATGACGCCGTTCGAGCACACGATGTCGGTCGTCACGACGCGGGCGCCGTCGATCGTGAGCGACTTCTTGCCGTCCGCCGAGCGCGTGACTTCGAGCCGCGCGGCCTGGCCGAGGACGGTCGTCGCGAAGTCGAGGCTCAACGCCTTCTCCGCGCGCACATCGCCGGCGACGACGTGGTAGGTGAGGATGTCGGCGAGCTTGCGCTTGTTCTCCGGCTTGAGCAGCGAGTCGAGTGTTCCCTTCGGCAGCTTCGCGAACGCGTCGTCCGTGGGCGCGAAGACCGTGAACGGCCCGGGGCCGCTGAGGGTCTCGGTGAGGTCGGCAGCCTGCACGGCGGCGGCGAGCGTCTTGAAGCTGCCCGCGGCGACAGCGGTTTCGAGAATCGACTTCGCCTCGCTCGAAGGCGCGTGTGCGGCCTTGTTCGACGAGCACGAGGACTGCGGGAGCGGCGCGAGGGACAGGGCGCAAACGAGAGCGATCAACATGATTGGGGCCTTGGTTGTGACGGGGTGGACATCTCCGCGACGCGTCGAACCGGACTGGCTCGACTCCTCTTCGTGCTCGCGGACCGCGCAGGGCTTCGCTGCGCAAGTGGGCGCGGATTCGCTAATCCGCAGGCGGTCTTCCGCCGCCGAAAGTCCGCGTGCTGCGCGCATCCAACGAGGCCCGAGGTGCGAAGACCGAAGCATGCGACAAGCCCGAATCGCCTTTGCCGTCGGACTGGTCGGCTCACTGCTGACCAGCGCGTGCCTGCAGCGAACCGTCGTGAATCGTGCGAGTGAAGACGCGCGCCCAACGGATCTCGCGTCGTTCACCACGCCGCAGCGCGTTGGCGGCGATGAACAGGCCGCCGTTCAGCGCGAGCCGGGCGCGGGCGTCGACGGCGCCGATGTGTGGCGCTTCGAGCGCTGCCGCATCACCACGGCGCTGCCCGAGGGCTATCCCGCGCCGACGCCGCCGGGCGCGATCGAGATCAAGCTCTATCCGCGCGCGCGGCGCGCCGAAGTGAGCGGCGCCATCTGGCCTGACATGGGCATGAACGTGGCCTTCTGGCCCCTGTTCAACCACATCAAGGAACGCGAGATCGCGATGACCTCGCCGGTCGAAATGGACTACGCGGGCGTCCGTGAGGACGGCCGTCTCAAGAGCGACGACTGGACCATGAGCTTCCTGTACCGCGAGCCCGAGATGGGGCGCATCGAGGAGGACGGAGTGGTCTCGGTCGTCGACCGCTCGCCGCTGCTGGTGCTGTCGATCGGCCAGCGCGGGAACTACGGCGTCGAACTGGCCAACAACGGGCTGAAGTCCCTGCGCGAGTGGCTCGAAGCCGACGGGCGCTTCGAAGCCGCCGGTCCGCCGCGCTCGCTGTACTACAACGGACCGGAGCAGTCCGCGCGCGACAAGTGGTCCGAGACCCAGTTGCCGATCCGGCCCCGCGCCAGCGCTGCGGCGCATTGAGCAGGCCACGGCCGAGAGAATTCTGTCAGGGCGCTTGACAGCGGCCCGAGTTGGATCAAACATTCGTTTGAAACGAACGTTTGACCGTGACGCCCACCGACACCCGCGACCGCCTGCTCGACGCCGCCGAGCTCCATTTCGCCCGGCACGGCTTCGCCGGCGCGAGCCTGCGCGAGATCACCTCCGACGCGGGGGCCAACCTGGCGGCGGTGAGCTACCACTTCGGCTCGAAGGAAGAGCTGTTCGTCGCGGTGGTGGGGCGCGTGATGGCGCCGATCAACGAGGAGCGGCTGAAACTGCTCGACGCTGCCGAGGAGCGCGCCGGAGGGCGGGCGCTCCCGATCGAAGAGCTGATCGAGATCGTCGTCGGGCCGGTGCTCCGCGCGCGCGCCAACGGCGACCGGGGCTGCTCGCTGCGCGTGTTCGCGCGCTCGCAACTCGAGGACGCCGAGCTGTGGAAGCGGCTGGTCGACGGGCCGCTCAAGGTCGTCAAGCCGCGCATCGAGTCCGCGCTCGCGCGGGCGCTCCCCACGCTGACGCCGCAAGAGATCGCCTACCGCATGCACTTCATGATGGGAGCGGTGAAGAGCGTCGCGGCCGACCAGCACGCGCTGCGCACGCTCTCGCGCGGACTGTGCGACCCCGATGACGTCGATCGCACGTTGAGCGAGTTGGTGCGCTTCCTCTCCGCCGCCATGGGCGCGCCGGGCGAGCGTCGGACCACGCGTGCGCGGGGCGCCGCATCGAAGACCCGTTCGCGCGGGAAGAAAGAGAACCGGGCATGAACTTCGTCGCGCTGGCGATGCTGGTGGGCGACCGCGCCAAGTACATCGGCATCCTGATCGGGATCACGTTCGCGTCGCTGCTCATCACGCAGCAGTCGTCGATCTTCACCGGCATCATGTCGCGCACCTACGCGGCCATCACCGACCTGCCGACGCCGGACGTGTGGGTGATGGACGAGAAGGTCCAGTACATCGACGACCTCAAGCCGCTGCAGGACACCGAGCTGTACCGCGTGCGCGGCGTCGAGGGCGTCGAGTGGGCGACGCCGCTCTACAAGGGGCTGCTCAAGGCGCGGCTGGCGAACGGCAACTTCCAGAGTTGCGTCGTGGTGGGCGTCGACGACGCGACGCTGATCGGCGCGCCGATCGAGATGGTCCAGGGGCGCGTCGAGGACCTGCGCCAGAACGACGCGGTGATCGTCGACGAGCACAGCGCGACCGGGAAGCTCGCGCGCGTGCTGCCCGACGGATCGCGCGCGCCGCTGCGCGTCGGCGACGCGCTCGAAGTGAACGACCACCGCGGCGTCGTGGTCGGGATCTGCAAGGTCTCTCGCACCTTCCAGTCCCAGCCCGTGATCTACACGACCTTCAGCCGCGCGACGACGTTCGCTCCGCGCGAGCGCAAGCTGCTGTCGTTCGTGCTCGCCAAGGCGAAGCCCGGAGTCGATCCCCACGAGCTGTGCGCTCGCATCCAGCGCGCCACCGGCCTGACCGCGCACACGGGCGAGGACTTCAAGTGGGTGACGATGCGCTACTTCCTCAAGTACACCGGCATCCCGATCAACTTCGGCATGTCCGTGCTGTTGGGCTTCCTCGTCGGGACGATCATCGCCGGCCAGACGTTCTTCAACTTCACGCTCGACAACCTGCGGCACTTCGGCGCGCTCAAGGCCATGGGCGCGACCAACTGGCGGCTGGTGAAGATGATCCTCCTGCAAGCGTTGCTCGTGGGGACCATCGGCTGGGCGCTGGGCGTCGGCGGCGCGGCGGCCTTCGGTCGCCTGACCGCGAACACCGAGCTCGCCTTCCGCATGCCCTGGCAGTTGCTGGGCGTCAGCGGCGGCGCCGTGCTGATCATCTGCTCGATCTCCGCCCTGATCTGCATCTGGAAGGTCGCGCGGCTCGAGCCGGCGATCGTGTTCAAGGGGTGACCACGTGAGCATCGCTACGACCACGGCGGTGTCGCTGCGCGGCATCAAGAAGAGCTACGGCGAGGGCGAGGCGCGCGTGACCGCGCTGCGCGGAGTCGACCTCGAAGTGCGCTCGGGCGAGCTGATGATGCTCGTGGGGCCGTCGGGCTGCGGCAAGACGACGCTGATCAGCGTGATCGCCGGCATCCTCGACGCGGACGAAGGCGCGTGCAGCGTGTTCGGGCGCGAGATGCACGCGCTCAGCGGCTCGTCCAAGACGCTGTGGCGCGGCGCGACGCTCGGCTTCGTCTTCCAGGCCTTCAACCTGCTGCCGTCGCTCACCGCCGCCGAGAACGTCGCCGTGCCGCTGCTCTTGCGCGACGTTCCGCGCGCACGCGCCGTCGAACGCGCCACGGAAATGCTCGCGCGAGTCGGGCTGGGCGATCGCGCGAGGTCGCGGCCGAATCAGCTCTCCGGCGGTCAACAGCAACGCGTCGCCATCGCGCGCGCGCTCGTGCACGAGCCGAAGTTGATCGTGTGCGACGAGCCCACCAGCGCGCTCGACCACCACACCGGCGCGTCGGTGATGGAGCTGATGCGCGAGGTCGCGCTCGGCGGGGACCGCACGCTCATCGTCGTCACGCACGACGCTCGAATCTTCTCCTACGCCGACCGCATCGCCGCCATGGACGACGGCCAGGTCACCAAGGTCGTCCGCTCGTCGAACGAGCTGTGAGCGGCGCGCGCCCTTCAAGCCCCGAGGATCGAACATGATCGTCAAGTACCTGATCCCGCTCCTGGCCGTGCTCGGCGTGGTCACCGCGACACGCACCGTCATCGAGACGGCGCAGACTTCCACTCCGCCGCCGCCGACGGTCGAGCCTGCACGTGCGCCGTTCGATTCGTACATCGCGGCAGCGGGCATCGTCGAGGCGAGCTCCGAGAACGTGGCGATCGCCGCGCTGGCCCCGGGCGTGATCGTCGACGTCGCCGTCCGCGTCGGAGCGCGCGTGGCGAAGGGCGACGCGCTCTTCCAAGTCGATGTGCGCGACCTCCAGGCGCAGCTCGAAGTGGAGCGTGCGGCGCTCGCGGCCGCGCAGGCCCGCGTCGAGCGGCTGCGCGCGCTGCCGCGCATCGAGGACGTGCGCGCCGCGGAGGCGCGGTTGATCGAGACGCAAGCCGCGCTGGCGGAGGCGCGCGAGCAGCTCGCGCTCGCCGAAGCGATCACCGATCCGCGCGCGATGAGCCGCGAAGAGCGCACGCGCCGCAAGGCCGCGGTCGACACGTCGGCCGCGCGCGAGTCGGCGGCGCAGGCGGCGCTCGATCTCCAGCGCGATGGCGCGTGGGGGCCGGATCTCGCCGTCGCTCAGGCCGAGGTCGAGCAGGCCCGCGCCCGCGCGGAGGCGGTGGAGACTCAGATCGAGCGCGCCACCGTGCGCGCCCCGATCGACGGCGTCGTGCTCAAGCTCAACGTTCGCGCCGGCGAGTACGCGCCCGCCGGCGTCCTCACGCAACCGTTGCTGGTGCTCGGCGCCGTCCAGGTGCTGCACGTGCGCACGGACATCGACGAGAACGACGCCTGGCGCTTCGAACCCGGTGCGCGCGCCGTGGCGTTCGTGCGCGGCAATCGCGAGATCAAGGCGAACATCGAGTTCGACCACGTCGAGCCCTACGTCGTTCCCAAGCGCTCGCTGACGGGCGACAGCACCGAGCGCGTCGACACGCGCGTGCTCCAGGCGGTGTACCGCTTCGACCCGGCCGCGATGGACGTGTACGTGGGCCAGCAGGTCGACGTGTTCGTCGAAGCGCGACCGATCGGAGGCGCGCAGTGAACGCACGTCGCGTCGCGCTCGGCGCGGTGTGGCTCGGACTGTCCGCGTGCGCGGCAGTCGGGCCGGACTACACGCCCGTGGCCCCCGCCGTCGCAGCCGAGTGGGGCGCTCAGCAGCAGGCCACTGAGATTGCCGCAGCGCCGCTCGAGCGCTGGTGGACTGCCTTCGAGGACCCGCTGCTCGACTCGCTGGTCGAGCGCGCCTGCGCCGCGAATCCGGAGCTCGAACTCGCCGCCGCGCGCCTGGCCGAGGCTCGCGGGGCGCTCGGCGTCGCGCAGTCCGCGCGCCTGCCGCAAATCGACTTGAACGCCGCCTACGACCGTTCGCGGCGCAGCACCGAGAACCTCGGCGGCGGCCCGTTCTTCGGCCGGCGCGAGAACGACCTGTGGGACGCGGGTTTCGACGCGCGCTGGGAACTCGACGTCTTCGGAGGTCTGCGCCGCGGCGTCGAAGCGGCGCTCGCGGATGCGCAAGCGCTCGAAGAGGCGCAGCGAGCCGCTCTCGTCAGCGTCGCGGCCGAGGTCGCGCGCAACTACGTCGAGCTGCGCGTGCTCCAGCAGCGGCTCGCCACCGCGCTGCTGCGCATCGACGTGCAGGACGAAACGGCGCAGATCGTCGTGCTGCGCGCCGACGCCGGTGTTGCGAGCGACCTCGACGCGACTCGCGCGCGCGCGCTGGTCGCCTCGGCGCGCTCCGATCAGCCCGGGCTCGAGGCGCAAGTCCAGGCGCGCATCCACCGCCTCGGCGTGCTGCTGGGCGTCGAGCCCTCGTCGCTCGCCTCCGAGCTGAACGCGCCCGCGCCGATCCCGCTGGCCAAGCTCTCGCTCGCGGTCGCGCAGCCGCTCGAGGTCCTCGCGCGCCGCCCCGACGTGCGCCAGGCCGAGCGCGCGTGCGCCGCAGCCAGCGCGCGCGTCGGCGCGGCCGTCGCCGAGCGCTACCCGCGCATTTCGCTCGGCGCGGCCTTCGGCTGGCTCGCGAATCAGAGCGAGGACCTGCTGCACAGCTCCGCCGTCGCGGCCTCGCTCCGCCCCGGCGTGTCGTTGCCGCTCTTCGACGGCGGTCTGCGGCGCGCACAGGTCGACGCCGCGAATGCTCGCGAGGAGCAAGCTCTCGCGGCGCATCGCGCGAGCGTGCTCGGCGCGCTCGAAGAGGTCGAGAACGCGCTCGTCTCCCTCGGCGCGTCGTCTCGGACGCGCGCGAGCCTCCGCGAAGCGCTGGGAGAGCAGCGCCAGGCGGCTCAGTTCGCGCGCGAGCTGTACGTCGGCGGCGTGACGGACTTCCTCACGGTGCTCGACGCGGAGCGCGAACGCTTCGCGCTCGAAGATCGCTTCCTCGTGAGCGAGGGCGACGTGGCGCTCCAGTTCGTGGCGCTCGCGAAGGCGCTCGGCGGCGGTTGGAGCGAGCACGGCGACGAGGACGTCGTCGCTGCGCGCTGAGGCAGTCTTCTCACGTCACTCGGCGATCTCACACGCCAGGAAGCGCCGACTCGAACTCGCGCGCGGCGCTTCCTCGGACGGCTGCTAGAGTCCTCATGTCGTGAGCACGACCCGAGCCGCACTTCTCATCGCGTTGGCGTCCGCGTCGATCGCCTGCGAAGCGCGCGAGCCTGCTCGACCGCCGCAGCAGTCGGCGCCGCGCCCCGCGCCGGAGGGCATGCTCTGGATCCCGGGCGGCGAGTTCACGATGGGCTCGACCGAGGGCCTCGCCGACGAGCGTCCGCCGCACCGCGTGCGCATCAGCGGCTTCTTCATCGACGCGACCGAAGTCACCAACGCGCAGTTCCGCGCCTTCGTCGACGCGACGGGCTACGTGACGATCGCCGAGCGTCCGATCGACGTCGAAGCGCTGATGCGCCAGGCCGGACCCGAGGCCGAGCGGCCCGCGCCCGAACTGCTCGTGCCGGGCGCGCTGGTGCTCGATCAGGCGCAGACGAACGGCTGGTGGTGGAAGTGGCAGCCCGGCGCGTGTTGGCGCAAGCCCGACGGTGTGAACGCGCTCACGGCCGAGCACGACTCGCATCCCGTCGTGCAGGTGGCGTGGGACGACGCGGTCGCGTACTGCGAGTGGGCGCGCAAGCGCTTGCCGACCGAAGCGGAATGGGAGTACGCGGCGCGCGGCGGCCTCGAGAAGCAGCGCTACGTGTGGGGCGCGGAGAAGAACCCCGCGGGCGCGCACATGGCCAACATCTGGCAGGGGCGCTTCCCCGAGAACAACCTCGTGCAGGACGGGTTCTTCGGCACGGCGCCGGTGAAGTCGTTCCCGCCCAATGGATTCGGGCTGTACGACATGTCGGGGAACGTGTGGGAGTGGGTGAGCGACTGGTATCGCGCGGACACCTACGCCAAGCGCGGCGAGCTCACGCTCGATCCGCTCGGCCCCGAGTCGAGCTACGACCCGCAGGAACCGCACGCGCCCAAGCGCGTCAACCGCGGCGGATCGTTCCTGTGCAGCGACAACTACTGCCTCGGCTACCGGCCGAGCGCGCGCATGAAGTCGAGCCCTGACACGGGGCTGTTCCACACGGGCTTCCGCTGCGTCGTCTCGCCCTGAGCCGCGCTCGCGCGGCGAAGCGACGCGTTCGAACACGTCGACGAAGCGGGCGCCGACGCCTTGGCGCGGAGTTCGATGCGCTCGAACCGCGCGCTGATCGCGGTCGTGGGCCGGTGGACGAACGCATCGAGCGCTGCGTGGCCGCGCTCGCCTCAGTCGAAGCG
>CALKYE010000306.1 GCA_938003765.1 uncultured Planctomycetia bacterium | reverse complement strand
TTCTACCAGTGCTTCCAGGACCGCAACCGCCACAACCGCCAGCGCTGGTTCGACATCGCCAGCTTCACGGTGTTCTGCGTCGGCGGCCTGGGCACGCTCGAGGAAGTCGGCCTCACGCTGACCGACATGAAGCTCGGCATGGTCGAGCGCGGTCCGGTCGTGTTCTTCGGCAAGTACAAGGACGACGCGTACTGGAGCTACATGAAGCAGCTCTTCGAACGCATGGTCGCCGCCGAACGCGCGCCGCAGTGGGTGATGGACAACATCCTCTTCACCGGCGACGCGACGCGCCTGACGCCGTTCTACAAGCGCGTGCTGGGCCTGGGCTGAGCGGGCGAGCGCCAACTCCGCGCGAGCGCGGGCGCAGCAGCGGCCGCGCCGACGAGCGCGGCGGCGAGCAGCGGCGTGAGCGGCTCGAAGCCCAACACGCTGGCGAACAGGAACTGCTGGCCGGCGGCGAGCAGCGCCCAGAACCACAACGGCAGGCGCAGCCACGCATCGTCGCCCAGGCGCAACACGCCCCAACCCATTCCGAGCAACACGGCCACACGCGTGCGGGGCGCTCGCAGCACGGTGAACGCGGCGCTCGCGCCGGTCGCGCCGAGGAGGAAGGCTGGGGGAAGCTCGGCGCCGTCGAGCTGTGGAAGTTGCGCGAGCGCTGCGGCGAGCAGTCCGCCGGCGAACAGCCCCGCGACGCGCGCGCGGCCGAGCAGGTGCTCTGCGCGACTCGCGAACAGCAGGAAGAAGTACGCGCCGATGAAGAGCGCCGGCCAACTCGCCGGCGTGAAGGCGCTTTCGAGCGCGCGCTCGAACAACGCTCCATCGCTGGTCGGCTCGACGAGCGCTTCCGGCGTCGCCTCGAACTGCAACGCGAGCGGAGGAGAGCTCCACTCCTCTTCGGACTGACGCCAGCGGGCGCGTGCGCCGAGGACCACCGCCAGTGCGGCGAAAGCCCACGTCATCCACGGGCGAGCTTGCCCGCCGTGTTCCAGCACCACGGGCAGTCCCAGCGAACCTTGCACGTGATCGAGCGCAGTGGGCCCAGGGAGCTGCGCCGCTTCATAGCGTTCGCGACCCAACTCCGCGCGCAGTCGCCCGAGCGCTGCTTCGGCTTGGGGGCTCAATCGGCCGTCGCCGGTGGGGGGCCTGTGTGCGCGAGTCATGCTCAGAGTCGTGGGTGTGCGGAGGGCGCGGACCTCGCGGAGTCCGGAGCGCTGTTCACTTGAAGTAGACGAATCCAACGACGACGAGCCCGACGATTTCGAGCGCGGCGAGCACCGTTGCGGCCTGGACGAAGCGATGTCGCCGGGGCGGAGCGTCGAGCTTCTTCACGAGCGCGAAGTAACGCCGCGCCATCCACAGCGCCAATGGCGCGGTCCACCCGAGCACGGCTGCAGCGATCACGCGCTCGCCGAGCCGACGCGCATCGACCACGCGCTGTTCGAGCACGTCTTCCTCGGGGATGCGCAGTTCGTCGTCCGCCGCCGATCGGTCGAGCTCCAGCAGCGCGAGCGCTTGCTCGTGGTCCTCGCGCGCGACCAGCACACGGAGCTCGAACGCGCTGCCTCCGGTCTTGAACGCATCGATGACGCGCAGATTCTGGTCGGGGACGAAAGTCCGCAGGCCTTCGCCCTGCAAGCGCTCGCTCACGGCGAGCGCCACGGCCGGAGCGCCTTGGTAGACCTCGATCCAATCGTCGTTCAGGCTTCTCATGCGAAGTGAGGTCCGTCCGCGCGCTACAGCAGCCCTCGTCGAACGTTAGCGCGGCAACGCGGTTCGAGGGGCCTGTTCGGCGGCCATGCCGAGCGCGGCGGGCGCGCGGAAGGCTCTGGCGGCGGCGTGGGTCGTCGCAGCGCTCAATCGAAGAGAGCGGCGCGCGGCTCGGCCCCCAGCCCCGGGGCGGGCAGCGCGTCGAGCACGCCTGCGGCCAGCGCGAATCCGCCGCCGAAGGGGTCATCGGCGAGGTCCAGGCTCCCGTCGAGGTCGAGGAAGCGCGTGGCGGCGCTGGCGAACGCGGTGTGCAACGCGGCCGCGATGCCGAGCACGCTCTCGTCCATGCAGCCCCACATCACGCTCATCCCGGCGCGCTCGCAGGTGCGCGCGAGCTCGAGCGCGGGCCGGACTCCGCCGCACTTCATCAGCTTGATGTTCACGCCGCCGAAGGGCGGGCCAGCGGCGATCCAATGCTCGAGCTCGGCGCGTTCGTGCACGCTCTCGTCGGCGATCAGGCGTTCGCGCACGCGTTCGTGCGCCGCGCGCCAACAGTCCTCGTCGCCGCGGGCGGTGGGCTGTTCGACGAGTTCGAGGTCGAGCGCTTCGACGCACTCTGCGAAGCGCCGGAAGGCGCGCTCGTCGTAGCCGCCATTGGCGTCGACGCGGAGCGCGAGTCGGGCGCCGAAGCTCTCGCGCAGTTTCGCCAGGCGTTCCAGGTCGAGCTCGACGTCGGTCCCGGTCTTCACCTTCAGCGCGCGGAATCCTCGCGCAGCGTGCTCGCGCGCTTCGTCCAGGGTCTCGTCGAGTCCCTTGAGGCCGATCGTGACCGAAGTGGGGAGGGGCTGGATCCTGCGGCCGAGCTGCTCGATCAGCGCTGCGCCCGCGCGGCGTGCGCGCAAGTCGAAGAGCGCCATGTCGAGCGCTGCGCGAACCGCGGGGCGGTGAGCGAGCATGTTCAGTCGCGACTCGAGCTCGCTCTCGTCGAACCACTCGCGGGGCAGGGCCGCGAGCGCCGACTCGCAGGCCTCGGCGGTCTCGCCCGTGACTTCCTCGGCGGGGGAGGCCTGACCCCAACCGCGTGCGCCGCGGTTGTCGCGCAGCTCGACGAAGACCATCTCCGCGCTGTCCCAGCTCCCGCCCGCGATCGCGTAGGGCCTGGTAAGCGCGAGGCGCGCGCGGCGATGACGCAGTTCGAGCATCGCTAGCGCTTCGACGACGTCGCGAGGTGGTCGGTCAGAAGTTCGACGAGCGGCTCCACGCCTTCGAGCAGCGGGTAGATCGCGCGCAGCCCGCTCTCGCGTCGAACGCGTTCGCGCGCGGGCTCGCGTTCCGACGGCGCGAGGTGCTCGTGGTTGAGCGTGAGCGCCAGCACGCGCGCGCCGTACATCGCGATCAACTGGAGCTCGCTCGCGAGCGGCGGGATGCGCTGGCCCAGGTGCTCCTGGTCGTCGAAGAACTCCCGACCCGGCGCGTGCTGGAGCACGACCGCGCGCGCGCCGCCGGAGAGCAGCAGCTCGGCGCCGCACGGGCCGGAGGGGTTGCGCAGCGCGGATTGGCCCTCGAGGAAGATCACGTCGGGCGCCAGCTCGCGGTCGCAGCTCACGATGGCGTGCTCGAGCTCGCCCGAGACGAAGTCGTTGGGCGTCGAGTCGAGCACGAAGCCGAAGCGCGCGCCCTGCAGCCAACCGGTCTGCCCGGTGTAGATCATCTCGGCGCGCAGTCCGCGCGCAGCGCACGCGGCGACGAGGAGCTGCGCGGTCGTGCGCTTGCCCAGCGCGCAGTCCGTCCCCAGCACGGCGACGCGCGGCGCACGGACCTGGGCGATGGCGCCGCTCCAAAAGTGGAGCTCGCGGCGCGGCTTGGGACGGCGGAGGTCGACGATGCGCGCGCCGGAGCGGCGTGCGGCGGCGGCGAACTGCGGATCGTCGCCGACCAGCTCGTGCAGCCCGTTGACCACGCCGATGCCGCGCTCGAGCGCGTCGTGGACGATCGCGCGCAGCTCGTCGGGGAGCACTCCGCCCGAGGTCGCGACGCCGATCACCAGCCATTCGGGCCGCGGGCCGCGCTCGAGCAACTCCGCGAGGGTCGCGTGGACCGGAAGGCCGCGATGCTCGCCGTCGAGCACTTCACCGGCGTCTCGCCCCGCGCTCGCGGAATCGATCAGACCGAGCAGCTCGAAGCGACTGGGGCCACGCACGAGGCCGTGAGCCGTCTTGGCGTTCGAGGTGGCGTAAAGCCCGCCCGTGAGGATCGCGGCGCGCTCGCGCATCGAGGGCGGCGATGATAGCCCGCTCCGGCGCTCGCACGGCGCTGGCGACTGCGGACAAGTCCGCAGAAGCCGCGAGTGTTTTCGCGCCGGACTTGCGCACTCTTGCGCACGGCGGGCTTGTCGACGCGACTCCATCATCGCTGGCGACTCGACTGACTCGCCGTTCCGCAGGCTGGCGCCCCCGGCGCAGGGCTCGCAGCGGCGAGAGACGAACCCCTCGAACCGCCTGATGCCGCCCCCCCTGCCCCGCGTGCTCGTCGTCGACGATGAACGGCTCCTGCGCTGGAGCCTTCGCGAGGAGCTGCAGCGCGCCGGCTACCAGGTCGACGAGGCCGGCACGGCGGTTTCGGCGCTCGAATGCGCGGCGCGCGAGACCCCGGACCTGGTGCTGCTCGACCTGCGCCTGCCCGACCGGAGCGGCGTGGAAGTGCTGCGCGAGCTGCGCCAGAGCTACCCGCGGCTGCCGGTCGTGATGCTGACCGCTCACGCGAGCATCGACGGCGCGGTCGAAGCGCTGCGCGAAGGCGCCTACGACTACCTCGCCAAGCCCTTCGACATGGAGCAGGTGCTCCGGTCGCTGCGGCGGGCGAGCGAGACCGCGCGGATGCGCGAGGAACTGGCGCGCGTGCGCGAGAGCGCGGCCCGCGAGTTCGACCTCGCCGGCGTGGTCGCCCACAGCCCGGCGATGCGCGAGGTCGTGCGCATGGTCCAGCGCATCGCGCGCTCCGAGGCCAGCACGATCCTGCTCCTCGGCGAGAGCGGCGTGGGCAAGGGGCTCATCGCGCGCGCGCTGCACGAGCACAGCGGCGCGCACGAGCGGCCGTTCCAGAACATCACCTGCACCGCGCTGACCGAGACCCTGCTCGAGTCCGAGCTCTTCGGGCACGAGCGCGGCGCGTTCACCGACGCCAAGACGCACAAGCGCGGGCTGTTCGAGCTCGCCGACGGCGGCACGGTGTTCCTCGACGAGATCGGCGATCTGTCGCTGGCCCTGCAGGGCAAACTGCTGCGATTCCTCGAGGAAAAGGCCTTCCGGCGAGTGGGGGGGACCCGCGACATCAAGGTGGCCGTGCGGATCATCGCGGCGACCAACAAGGACCTGGAGCGCGAGGTGGAAGCCGGCCGCTTCCGGCGCGACCTGTTCTACCGACTCAGCGTGATCCCGATCGTCATCCCGCCGCTCCGCGAGCGGCGCGAGGACATCACCGCGCTGGCGAACAGCTTCATCGCGCGCTTCAACGCCGAGTTCCACAAGGCCGTGCGCGGACTGTCGGAGAGCGCTGAGCAAGCGCTCGCGGCCCACGACTGGCCGGGCAACGTGCGCGAGCTGCGCAACGCGATCGAGCGCGCGGTGCTGCTGGCGGAGGGCGAGTTGCTCGAGCCGCTCGACCTGCCGCTCGTCGGCGCTCGCGCTGCGCATCCTGGCGCGGCGTCGGCGCCTGCCTCGACAGCCAAGGACGCGTTCGAACTGCCCGCGGGAGGACTCGTGCTCGAAGAGCTCGAGCGCCACCTCTTGCGCCAGGCGCTCGAGCGCTCGCACGGCAATCGCACTCGCGCTGCTCGACTGCTCGGACTCAACCGCGACCGCATTCGCTACCGCATCCAGAAGTTCGGTCTGGAGGAGTTCGCGATCGGCGGCAACTAGCACACATCCGCGGCAGCGACGGCCTGTCCCTTGCACTCATCAGCCGACCGCGCGGACTTTCGCGCACCGCATCTGACCCCCACTCAGTCCCACCCACACCATGCTGCGCCTGTCCCCGACCCGCGAGTCCCGTGCGCGCCATGCCGCGTGCCGCGCGCCGTTCGCACTGGCGCTCGCAGGCGGCGTGGTGTCTTGCGCCGGCGCGCGCGAGTGGCAACCGCCGATCGTTCCATCGCGCTCGCCGACCGCGATGGCCATCACCAGCCCTGCCGAAGCGCCGGCGCCTGAAGAGCGCGGCGTCGCGGCGATGGCCGCGTCGAGCGCTTCGAACGACGCCGCAGCGGGTGCGGATTCGTCCGCGCCGCCGCGCGAAAGTTCGCAGCCTGCTCCCGCCGCAACCGAGCCACCGGCCCCGAGCGAGAAGGCGGACGACGAATTCCCGATCCACGGCAGTTTGATCAGTCGCTACCGCTACCGCACCGGCGGCGGAGGCCGCGATCAGGACCTCTACGAGACCCTGGTCCTCGATGCGGGCGACGCCAAGCGCAACGGCTTCACCGCGCACGTCATGGCGACCCTGTTCGCCGACCTCGACGGCCGACGCGATCGCGACGATCAGTTCGTCTTCCCCAGTCTCGCCGACACCTTCAACGAGCCCGTCCAGCCGATCCTGTATCAGGCGTACGTCGACATCGAGAAGCCGCCGCTGGTCGGCGAGCTGCGCGTCGGGCGGCAGTTCGACTACTTCACTCCCGAGTTCGCGCACTTCGACGGCGTCCGCGTCGCAACTGCTCCGACAGGCAAGTCGAAGCTGGTCGCGGGCGCGTACGGCGGAGTTCCGGTGCGCATCTACGACGCCACTTCGATCGGCGACTCGATCCTCGGACTGTGGGGCGAGAGCCAGCCCTGGGGCGGCGGGCGCGTGCGAGTCGACTGGATGCACGTCGACGACGACGACCGCTTCGGGGCCAACTCGAACGATCTGCTCGGCGCCACCGTCTGGCAGCGACTGACCGAGAACGCGCGCATGGAAGCGCGCTACACCCGACTCGAGAACGAGGATCGCGACGTCCGGCTGCGCGCGAACTGGGACGACCCCGAGGCCGATCTGCGCCTGCAGGCGAGCTACTACCAGCTGCTCGAGACCCAGCGCAACTTCGCCAACGAGTTCGATCCGTTCTTCAGCACCCTGCAGGACTACTTCCCCTACGCGCAGATGCGCCTGCAGGGCTCGAAGGGCATCTCGCGCCGCACTCGGCTCGACGCGGGCGTCGACGTTCGCCGCGTGGACGACGCTTCGGACGAGGGCGCGTTCAATCGCGACTTC
The DNA here is from genome assembly GCA_938003765.1 of uncultured Planctomycetia bacterium. Lineage (GTDB taxonomy): Bacteria > Planctomycetota > UBA1135 > UBA1135 > WYBT01. Next base: position 14,337 of record CALKYE010000306.1, on the reverse strand, counting down.
GACCGCGAGTGGCTCTCGCTGGTGCTGCTCGACCGCTTCGCGCCGGGCTTGACCTTCACGCTGACCGCCGACGTGTGGAACAGCGATGCGCGCGACATCGAGACCTGGGGCATCGACGCTTCGCGCGACCTCGAGAGCGGAGTGCGCTGGTCGCTGGGCTCGAACTACGCGCTGTACCGCTACGACTACTTCTCGGGTAGCGAGCGCGACAACGTGCGCGTGTGGTACGCGCGCCTGCGCAAGGACATCGGCCGCGGTAGTTCCGTCGACCTGCGGTACGACTATGAAGAGTTCGACGGCGACACCTTCCACGTAGTGCTCGTAGGTGCGACATGGCGCTTCTGAGCGTGCTCAAGGGAATCAAGGGCGCGCGCATCGGCGCGAGCGTGGCGCTGGCCGCCGTGCTGACCGGTTGCGTGATCTTCGAGGCCTTCCAGCCCAGGTCCAAGCGCTACGCGTTCAGCCATCGCGTGCACGTCGTCGAGCAGGAGCTCGACTGCGACGCGTGCCACGTCGACTACGAGAGCGCCGATCAGCCGGGGATGCCCGCGCTGGCGCAGTGCGACTTGTGCCACGAGGAGCTCGACTCCGAGAAGCCGCCCGAGCGCAAGGTCAGCGTGCTCTTCGGCGAGCAGGGCTTCCTGGCCGCGCGACGCGGCGCCGTCGGCGACGAGCCGATCTTCTCGCACCTCAAGCACGTCGAGACCGGCGCGGACTGCGCGACTTGCCACTCCGGCATCGAGCAGAACGACGACGTGCTCGATCTTCCGCGCGCGAGCATGGCGTCGTGCGTGGGTTGCCACGAGAGCTTGTCGGCGCCGAGCGATTGCTCGACCTGCCACACCCGACTCGACGTCGACGTCGCGCCGCCGTCGCACGATGCGAACTGGATGCGCTCCCACGGACCGACCGTGTGCGCGCGGGACGACGCGACCGCGAGCGATTGCTCGATGTGCCACAGCGACTCGAGCTGCGTCGCGTGCCACAACGAGATGCCGCCGCAGAACCACACCAACTTCTTCCGCCTGCGCGGCCACGGCCTGGTGGCGTCGCTCGATCGAGCGAGCTGCATGACCTGCCACCAGGAGGACTCGTGCGCCTCGTGCCACGCGAGCTCGCCGCCGCGCAATCACACCGGCGCGTGGGGCTCGCCGGTCAATCAACACTGCGTGGGCTGCCACTTCCCCGTGCAGAACGAGGGCTGCGTCGTGTGCCACCTCGGGACTCCGAGCCACGCGACCGCCGCGCCCAAGCCGCCCGACCACCATCCCGCCATGAACTGTCGTCAGTGCCACGGCGTCGGCCAACCGCTGCCGCACGTGGACAACGGCGACAACTGCAACCTCTGTCACCACTGATGCGCCGAGCCCTCCGCACGCGCTTCGCAACCACTGCTCGACCGCAGGAGATGCCATGAAACTGGTCCCCAACCCTCGAATCGAATGTTCCCCCGCGTCCTGGAGTCGCTGGATTCTCATCGGCGCACTCAGCACCGCGCTGGCCTGCAGCGGCGACGACGGCCGCGACGGCGCCGACGGTCAGAACCCGCCGGACGAGCCCACGCCGACAGAGCTGGAGCAAGGCGATGAAGCGCCTGGCGTCGTGCTCGAAGTCGTCGCGCTGACCGGCGGCTCCGGCGCCGGCGGAACCTTCCAGGTCGGCGACACCGTGTCCGTGCGCTACACGGTCGAGAAGTCGAACGGCGACCCGTGGATGCTCAGCGAGTTCAGCTACGGCCGCATCATGATCAGCGGTCCGACCTTCAACTATCAGCGCGTCATCCCCGAGAAGACCGACGTGCTGACTCGTTCGGTCGAGAACTCCGACGGGTCGTTCACCTACACCTTCGCCAACGCGATCCCGGCGGTGTACGCCGCGCCGTACAACGACTCGGCGAGCTTCGGTCTCGACGACGGCGAGCTCACCGGCGAGGCCTTGCTCAACGGCACCTACACCGTCGGTCTGTACATGGCCTGGGCCTACACCGTCGAAGGCGAAGGCCACCGCGACTCGGGCAACGTCACCGCCGACTTCCTGATCGGAACCGGCACGCTGCAACCGCGCGAAGTCGTGGCGCAGGACAACTGCAATCAGTGCCACGAGAGCCTGCGCGCGCACGGCGAGCTGCGGCGCGACGTGAAGCTCTGCGTGCTCTGCCACACCGCGGGCTCCGAGGACAAGAACGTCGGAAGCGTCGCCGGCGGCACACCTGGGGTCTCGATGGACTTCAAGGTGATGATCCACAAGATCCACAACGGCGCGCACCTGCCCTCCGTGCTCGGCGTCAGCACCAACCCGGACGGCACTCGCGACTACGACGCGACTGCGCAGCCCTATCAGGTGGTCGGTTTCGGCAACTCGATCCACGACTTCTCTCACGTGAAGTTCCCGGTGTGGCCGTCGCTGAGCATCGCGATGCCGCGCGACGCGGGCTACACCGCGCTGTCGTCGACCAATCGCGCCAAGGAGGACAACATCCGCCTGGGAGTCGTCGCGTGCGACAAGTGCCACGGCGATCCTGACGGCGCAGGTCCGTTGACTGGTCCCGCTCAAGGCGACCTCTACAAGTCGCAGTCGGCGCGCGCGAGCTGCGGCTCGTGCCACGACGACGTGGTGTGGGGACAGAACTACACCGCCAACACCCAGACCATGGGCGCGCAGGCCAACGACTCGAACTGCCTCTTGTGCCACGCGCCCTCGGGTGATCCGCTCGCCGTCGAGGACGCGCACCGCCATCCGCTGTACGACGAGACCTTCAACCCGGGTCTGAACGTCGACGTCTCCGCGGTCGCCGAAGCCGGGACCAACGACGGCGACGGAACCATCGACGTCGGCGAGAAGATCGCGGTGACCCTGGCGATCACCGACGACACTGGCTCCGCCGTCAGCCCCTCGGTGAACGGCATCAGCAGCTACAGCGTCGTGGTCTCGGGGCCGAGCACCAACTCCAACCTGCTGCTCAGCGGCTCGATCCCGGTCGCGGCGCTCTCCGGAGCGCAGCCCTACACCGTCAACGTGCCGCAGGTGCAGCTCCTCGAGTACGTCGGCGACGCCGTCGGCGGCGTGGGTGAAGTCCTCACCACCGACTTCACTCCGCACTGGAACATGACCGGCGCGACCACCAGCGTGTCGACCGCGGCGCTCGCGGCCCCGGGCGTGAACACCGGCGACTCGGCGCTCTCGGAAGACGTCTCCGCGCTGCAGAACTACGTGGACGTCGACGTCGTCACCGGTTTCGCCAAGGACGAGACCATCGTGATCGATCGCGGGCTCGCCGATGAGGAGTACCTGCGCATCCAGTGGGTCGACGGCAACCGCCTGTGGTTCGGCGGCGCCGGCTCGAGCACCTACCAACCCGCGTTCAGGCGCTCTCACCTCGCGGGCGCGAGCATCCAGGAAGTCACGCTGACCAGCAAGGCGGTCACCACCGACTACACCTTGACCGCGTCGACTGGAACCATCACCACCGTGACCGACTTCGGCGCGGGCAACGCGGTGCTGGTCAACTACACCTCGGACTTCGTGATGCCGAGCGTGTACCCCGTCGCGCTGAACGAAGGTCCCAGCCTCGACGAGAGTTGGGGCGAGTGGCGCGGCCTGCCCATCGTGAGCGGCACTTACAGCGTGGGCATCTGGAGCGCGCGCAACCTCACCTTGAGTCTGTGGGGCGAGAACAACAGCTACCGCGGAACCTCGTGGACCTTCTCGCGCGACTTCCTCGTGGGATCCGCGAGCACCCTCGAGCCTTACGCGGCCATCCCGGATGCGACCAGCTGCTACAACTGCCACTCGGACATGCTGTTCCACGGCGGCGGTCGACGCGGCTTCGACAACTGCATCCTGTGCCACGGAACTGCGGGCAGCGAAGACCGTGCTCGCTACGTGGCGCCTGGCGCGCCTGCGACTGACGGCGTGACCATCAACTTCCGCACGATGGTGCACAAGATCCACATGGGCGAGGAGCTGGCCAACGCGTCGAGCTACATCGTCAATGGATTCGGCAGCACCGCGTACCCCAACAACTTCACCTCGTACACCTACGACGAGGTCCTGTTCCCGGCGCTGCCCGGCGGCGCGGCGAACTGCACCATGTGCCACGGCGCGTCGAGCAAGTACTACGACCCGACCGCGCGCACTCACCCCGACTTGGGCGCGCAGGACATCGCCACCCGCGAGTGGCGTGCGACCTGCGGCGCGTGTCACGACTCCAACGCGGCGACCGCGCACATCGACGTTCAGACCTCGGCCGGTGGGCTGGAGTCCTGCGCGGTGTGCCACGGCGACGACAAGGAGTGGTCGGTCCGGCGCATGCACAAGCGCTATTGATCGGAAGAGTTAGGCCATGATCGCGGGCGCTCGTGCGAACTTCGGCGTACAGCCACGCACGGGCGCCCGCGAGATCGTTGGTGAAGCAGTGCGAGTTCCTCCGCACTCAGTGCGTCCGAGTCCCATGCGAGCCGATTCCCACTTCGCGAGCGCGACGAACACGAACGACGTGCTGTCGTTCGCCTCACGCGAGCGACGGGCGCAGCGCGAACTGCTCGCGCTGTGCGGCGCGGTGGTCGCGGCGCTGGCGACGGTGGCCGTGAGTCTGAGCGGGGAGGACACCGGACTGGCTGCGTCGAACGCGCAGGCGCCGGTGGAGTCAGCGCGTCAAACCAGCGCCGACGGACCGCTGCTCGAGCGCGGCGCGGGCTCCACACGCGCGCCGGCGTGGATCGAGCCGTCGAGCGACGCGCCGCAGTCCGACGACGCGCCCTCCGCTCTCGCTGCGCGCCCTCGTGCGCCGCGCACGCAGGCTGAGTACGCCGCGGGTTTGCGCGCGATCTCCGACGACGCGAAGTTGCTCGAAGCCATCGACGCGGCCCTCGACGTCGAGCGGCCCGCCGCGTTGAGCTTCGCGGCGCTCGAAGTTTCCTACGCGCGCCTCGGCGAGCGGTCCGCCGATCACTTCTTGCGAGCCGCGCGCGAGTTGACTCAGTCCTCGCCCAACGCCGAGTCGGTGGGGCGCGCGAGCGTCGCCTGGCTGGCGCAACGCGCGCCGCAGGAGCCGGTCGCTCGGCGCGTGCTCGCGCAACTCGCGCAGTGCTACGAGCTCACACCCAACGTGCGCGCTGCGTCCGCCGTCGCGCTCGTGCAGAGTGCGACGGCGAGTGAGCTGCCGGGACTCGAGCATCGACTCCTGCGCGACCGCGACGAGCATGTCGGCCAGTGCGTCGAGGCCGCGCTGCGCAGCCGGCGTGAACAGGCGCACAACGACCCCGCCGCGCTCGAGAACCAAGTCCGCGAGTGACGCGAACCGCGCACTCCCAACTACTACGGCCCGACCAACACGGCCCAACCTCTTCGGAGCTGACATGAGAACCAAGAACTCGACTCGATCCCGCCTGCTGCCCGCTCTGACCCTCGGCGTCGGTGGAGCGATGATCATGCTGCTGGCCGCGTTCACCCCCAGCGGCCCCGCGCAGGACAAGAAGCCCAACAAGTTCGTCGGCGCAGCCAAGTGCAAGAGCTGCCACGGCTCCGAAGAGACCGGCAATCAGCACGCGGCCTGGATGAAGATGGAGCACGCCAAGGCCTACGAGGCGCTGGCGTCCGAGGACGCGAAGAAGGCTGGCGCCGCGAAGGGGATCGCCGATCCGCAGAAGGATCCGGCCTGCCTGAAGTGCCACGTGACCGGCCACGGCGCGCCGCCGGAGAACCTCGCCAAGGGCTTCGACATCAAGCTCGGCGTGCAGTGCGAGTCGTGCCACGGTCCGGGCGAGACTCACATCAAGAAGCGCATGGCCGCCGCCGCGAAGGCCGAGAAGGGCGCGCCGGTCGTGATCGAGAAGGACGAGCTGTCGGCGATCACCCCTCAGACCTGCCTCGCCTGCCACAACAGCGAGAGCCCGACCTTCAAGCCGTTCTGCTACTTCAAGCGGCGCGAAGAGACCAAGCACCTCAACCCGAAGGCGCAGCGCACCGAGGAGGAAGCCAAGCGCCTCGAACTGGAGTGCGGTTGCGGCGACAAGTGCCCGACCGACAAGTGCGCCACCGGTGAGTGCGGCGTGCCCAAGTCGAAGTGATCTGCGGAGCTGAGCGGGCGCCGGTGGACGCGCGCCGCGCCCGTCAGCCGGCGCGCGTCATGCGGAACTCGAGCGGAGCAGGCTTGTTCCCGTCCTTGTCGGGCTGCGGCTGCACGACCAGCAGGAGCGTGCTCTCGTCGACGCGGGTGTAGCTCACCCGCTCGAGCGATCCAGCGTGCGACGCGCCGGCGTCTTCGAGCGGCACGAACGACACGCTGCTCTCCGTCTGCGTCTCCAGCCGCAGCACCATCGGCGCGGCGCGCCGCGGGTCGGTGTCGAAGTTGCCGTGCACGTGGATCTGGCGCAGCCGCACGCCGTCGTTGCCGGCGACGATCTGCGTGAACTCGTAGAACGGCGTCGCGCCATTGCCGAGCACGCGCCGGAACGAGCCCAGGATCGCCTTGCCGCGCGGCGCGCCCCAGGCCTCTTCGATCAGCGCGCCGCCGGGCTGCTCGAGCACCCAGGTCCCGGTCAGGAAGGCGAGCGGCGCGATGGCGGCGTCGGCCTGCGGGCCGCGCGCGGTGAGTTGCGTGCTGGTCGTGTTCGCGACGTTCGCGGCGCAGCCCGAGAGCAGCGCAGTGCAGAGGGCGAGGGCGGCGAGCGGACGACGGCTTGAAGCGTGGTTCATGAGACGCGTGAGGGTACTGCCCTGCGCGAGTCGCGCACGCGCGAGCGCTGGGTTGGATCGGTCGAATCCACGGCGCGGGTCGTGTCGAAGGAACGCGCGGGCCGCGCGCTCCGAACCTCTCGTGGCCGCGCCCGAGGCGCCGCGACAGCTACAGTCCTCTGCCATGCAAAGACCCGTTCAACTCGTCCTCGGCGCCTCGGGCGCGATCGGCAGCGACCTCGCGCGCCGCCTGGCCGCGCGCGGCGACGCCCTGGTGCTCTTCGGGCGCGACGCGGACAAGCTGTCGACGCTGGCGAGCGAGCTGGGCGCGGAGTCGGTGACGGGCGATGCGACCCTGGCGGCGGATGTGGAGCGTGCGGTGCAGACTGCGCTCGCACGCCACGGACGGCTCGACGGCGCGGCCAACTGCGTCGGCTCGGTGCTGCTCAAGCCGGCGCACCTCACGCGCGACGACGAGTTCACGGCCACGCTCTCGACCAACTTGCACTCGAGCTTCTGGCTGGTGCGAGCTGCAGCCAAGGCGATGGAGTCGAGCGGCGGCGCGATCGTGCTCGTTTCGACGGCTGCGGCCTCGATCGGACTCGCGAACCACGAGGCGATCGCCGCGGCCAAGGCCGGCGTCGAAGGGCTCGCGCGCTCGGCGGCCGCGACCTACGCGGCGCGCCGGATCCGGGTGAACTGCGTGGCGCCGGGACTGGTGCGATCCGCGCTCACCGCGCGCATTACCGGCAGCGAGAGCGCGCTCAAGGCTTCGCTCGCGCTGCATCCGCTCGGCCGCGTGGGCGAGCCCGGCGACGTGGCGCGCGCGCTGGAGTTCCTGCTCGATCCGCACAACGATTTCATCACCGGGCAAGTGCTCGGCGTCGACGGAGGTCTGGGGACGTTGAAGACGCGGGGAAACGCATGAGCGGAAAGATCGCGATCGTTGGAGCGGGACTGGCGGGGCTCGCCTGCGCTCGGGCGCTCACGCGCGCGGGCCGCGAGGTGTGCGTGCTCGAGCGCTCGGACGGCGTCGGAGGGCGTGTGCGCACCGATCGCGTCGAGGGCTTTCTGCTCGACCGCGGCTATCAAGTGCTGCTCGATTCCTATCCCGAGGCGCGCGCGCAGCTCGACTTCGCAGCGCTGGAGCTGCACGCGTATCGCCCCGGCGCGCTCGTGCGCTGCGAGGGCGCGTTCCACCGCGTCGCGGATCCCTTCCGCGAGCTCGGGCAGGCCTGGAAGAGCGCCTTCAATCCGGTCGGAACGTTGATCGACAAGCTGCGCGTGCTCGAACTTCGCAAGCGCGCGCTCTCGGGGTCGCTCGAAGAGCTGCGCCAGCGCCACGAACAGACCAGCGAGAGCGTGCTGCGCGAGATCGGCTTCAGCGACGTGATGCTCGAGCGCTTCTTCCGGCCGTTCCTGGGCGGGATCTTCCTGCGCCGCGATCTCGCCAACTCCAGCCGCATGCTCGACTTCGTGTTCCGCATGATGTCGCTGGGGCGCGCGACGTTGCCGGCGCACGGCATGGGCGCGATCGCGGATCAGCTCGCGGACGGGCTCTCGCCCGGCGCGCTTCGACTCGGAGCCGAGGTGACGCGGGTCGGCGCGCGCCGCGTGAGCCTCGCGAGCGGCGAGCAGCTCGAGGTCGAGGCGGTGGTCGTGGCGACCGAGGGCGACAGCGCGGCGCGCCTGCTCGCGCTCGAGCGGACGCCCGCGGCGTTGGGCGTGCTCAACGTGTACTTCGCGGCCCCGCGCTCACCCGTGGGCGGTCCGGACCTCGTGCTCAACGGCGAGGGGCCGGGCGATGGGCCGATCAACGTGCTCAGTTGCCCGAGCGATGTCGCGCCGCTCTACGCGCCGCGCGGTCAGGCGCTGGTGTCGGTGCAAGTGCTCGAGTTCGCCGGCGACGACGCGGCGCTCGAGGCGGCGCTGCGCGAGCAGCTAGCGCGTTGGTACGGCGCGGCCGAGGTGGCCCAGTGGCGCCGACTGCGCGTCGATCGCATTCGCTTCGCGCAGCCCGATCAGCCGCCCGGCGCGCTCGAGCCCGCGGCGCGGCCCGTGCGCGTAGCCGCTGGGCTGTACGTGTGCGGCGACCACCGCGACGACGCCTCGATCGACGGCGCGCTGCGCTCGGGACGTCGCGCAGCCCAGGCGCTGCTCGCCGACCTCTCCGCCGCGGTCCCTGTCAGGGCGTGACGAAGCTCGCGGGCGCGCTCGACAAGTTCGTCGTGCGCGAGTCTGTCTTTGCGCGCGCAGCTGGCGCCTTGCGCTGGGACCCACGAAAAGAACTCGCTCGCCAGCGCCAGCGCCCGCGGTCGACGGACGCCGCGCGAGCGAGGTGACCTTCGACGCGTCGTCTCAGGGCGTGTGGCTGCGCACTCTCTGGGAGTCGTCTTCGTCGACGCACACCGACTGCTTCGACATCGGCGCCGCGCAACGAGTGCTCAGTACGTCGCCGTGCTCGTCAACGGCCCGCGCGTCGCCGCTCGTCGAGGGAGCGCGCGCACTGACCGACGTTCTGTGCGCCGGGTTGTGCAGTCCAGCCATCCGTCACGACGGTCTCGCTCTCCTCGCCGTACGCGCTCCGCCTCCACTCGTCGTCGGGCTGCCAGCGCCAGCCCCCCGTTGGCTGTCCGCAGCCCCTCGAGAGTCTCGAGATGTTCGGCCCTTCTCGACGCAGCGTCGTCGTGGCTCGCAATCTCCGGCTTGGCCGACGCGCTGGCATGTTCGGGCGCATCCGCCGTCCCGCACGAACCCGTCACGAGTCGCGCAGGAAGTCACTCGTCCAGACCGCGCCGTCGTAGCCGGCAGCTTCCCACTGCGCGTCCGTGAGTTCGCGCGCGCTCTCGAACTGTCCGTTGTTGTCGGCGTCCGTGAGCAGCAGGCGAACACCGTCGACGTCGTTGAAGAGGAGCCATACGCGACCGTCATTCACGTGCTGGCGCCGCGCGAGGCTGTCGTAGTGCTCCAGCGACGGAAGGCCGAGTTGATCGGACAGATCGCTCCGTTGTCGAGTTGCGAAGTCCAGGCGCGACAAGCGGCGCGGCGCCCCGTGGAGGAACAGCAGGAACCGTCCATCCGGGTCCGCGGCCATGCGATACAAGTCGCCGGGCGCCGACTCGCTGGGGAGCTCGAATCTGCGCACCGCAGGCGGGCTCGCAGGATCGTCGCTCGCTCTCTCGAAGACCCAGCGTTCGATCACGGGCGCGCCGTCGCGCGCTCCCAGTACGAAGAGCTCGTCACGACCCTGCGCTGAGACGTACCGCACCTCGAAGGGCGTGGGGTACTCGAACGTGAACTCAGCCCACTTGCCGGTGGCGGGATCACGGTGCTTGTGCTGCAAGTAGATCGCCCGAGAAGGAGCGCTCAAGGCCTCCTCGTACCAGCGCATGCCTTGAACGAAGTCCGATGACTGATGCACGGGGTACATCCCCGTTCGCGGCGCTTCATTGGCCCCGAGCGCTCGCCCGTGAGTGAGCGCCTGGGAATCTCCATGCGAGGCCGTGCGTTCTCGCGCGATGTCGACACACGCGCTGCTGGCCCACGCCAGTGACCCGACGAACAAGAGCAGCGGCCCTCGAGCGTGTGCTCGGACGTTCATGGCTTGCTCACGCTCGCATGCCGGAAGCTCCGCTCGCCGCGAACTCGACCTCGAGTCGGCGCGGCTGAGGTCGGCAAGCGAGCCAAGGCGTGCGATGGACTCCGCTCAGGGCGTGGGCAGCGACTGCTCGGGCGCCGTGCTGCGCGCGGGTTCACGCACTTCGCGCGTGGCCCACAGGTAGTGCGCGCCCGCGGCGGCGATCAGGCCCCACTGCGCGAGGTAGTAGCTCCACAGCGCGGTGTGGATGCCGCTGGTGAAGCCGTAGCTGTGCAGGCCGACGCCCAGCAGGTTCACGCCGAACCACGAGAACGCGATCACCGTGCCTTGGAACGCGGTCGCCATGGCGATGCCGAAGTCGCGCAGGTAGCCGCCCTGGCGCGCGTGCAGGATCACGAGCTGTGCGAGGCAGATCAGCAGCGCACCGTTCTCCTTGGGGTCCCAGCCCCAGAAGCGGCCCCAGCTCTCGTTGGCCCAGATGCCGCCGAGGATCGTGCCGACCACTGAGAAGATCAGTCCGAAGCACAGCGCGCCGTAGGTCATGCGCGCGATCGTTTTGCGCATCGGCGCGAGCTTGGTAGCTCGTCCCGTGAAGAAGCCCGCGATCAGATTCGCGTTGGCCAGCAGCGCCGCGAGCAGGCCCGCGGAGTAGCCGATCGTGATCGCCGTGACGTGTGTGGCGAGCCAGAAGTTGGTGTCGAGCACGGCGACGAGCTGCGGCATCGTGTCGCGCTTGTCGAGCTCTTCGTAGCGGCCCGAGAGGAACAGTCCGAGCGCGCCGAGCACGATCGCGGCGGACAGCGCGAGCCGCTGGCGGTTGATCCACTCCATCACGAGCGCGGCCAGCACGCCGGTCGCGGCGACGAACAGGATCGTCTCGTAGAGCGTGCTGACCGGCGGCCGGTCGCGGATCATGCAGCGCACGACGATCGCGCCGATCAGGCAGCCCAGTCCGACCAGCGCAGCGATGCCGGCGCCGGCGTAGAGCAGCTTGACGCGCGGCGCGAGCCACATCGCGGCGGCGAGCACGAACCCGAGGAGGAAGAACACGAGGCTCTTGCCCAGCAGGTCCGAGCGGTAGTAGCTGACCTCGAGGTCGACCTTCTCGAACTCGCCGCGCGCGTTCGCCATCGCGATCGACTTCGCGCTGAAGCGCTCGAAAGCCTCGGTGAACGCCGACATGTCTCCGGTCGAGCGTGCGGCGCGCTCGAGAGCGGCCAGGAGCTCGATGTGCTCCTGGGTGGAGTCGCGCGAGCGGAACGACGACGCGACGGCTTCGGCGGGGGAGAGCCAGGCCGAATCCGCGGGCGCCGCGCGCTTGGGCGGGCAGAGCGCGAGCGTCGTCGCGTCGCTGAGCGCATCGTCGAGCGCATGGAAGAAGGCGGCCGCGGCCTGCCGATCCTCGGGGCTGGCCGAGCCGCCCGCGAGCTGGACGTCGAGCGAAGCCAACTTCGCAGCGTTCGCGGCGACGTCGGAGATCGAGACGCTCTGCCGGCCGTCGAAGATGCGCGCGAGGCTCTCGCTCGCGCCGACCGGCAGACTCGCGCGCGCGAAGTCGGCGTGGCGCGCGAGCGAGTCGTACTCGTCGACGTTCATGGCGAGCGCGACGAGCTGTTGCTGCAGCGGAGTGCGCTGCTTCTCCTCGATGTGGCGGTACTGCTGCGCCAGCGAGAACAGCTTGGAGAAGCCCGGCTCGAGCTCGGCGAACGAGTAGCGGTCGCGCTTGCGCTTGCCCTCCAGCTTCAGGCCGATCGCTTCGATCACCTGAATGTCCTGCACCATGAAGCACTCGTACTGCGCCGCCTGCTGGGGGAAGAACAGCGCGTCGAGCATCCAGGCGGTGGGGGAGAGCTTCTCGCCTTCCGGCGTCGCGAGCGAGCGCTTGCCGTTGAGGCGCAGCATCAGGAAGCCGGCGTACGTGCTCAGCGGCTTGACGCGGCCGCCCTCTTGGATGGGCGTGCGCTCAGCGGCCTCGAGCACTTGCTTCGGCCAAGGGCTCGTGCGCTGGGCGCTCGTTTGAGCCCAGAGCGGCGCGCTCGCGAGCCACGCGACGATCACAACGGCGACGGTGCGGAGCAGATGTCTCATGGCGTAGGGCTCAGGCGTTCTTGGCTTCGACGCGGATGTGGCGCACGAGCTTGCGGCCGAAGTGCAGCAGCATCCCGATCGCGATCACGACGCAGGCGATCAGCGGGTGTTGGTCGGCGGGGTTGCGGACGACGGCGAGCGTGGAGAAGAGCGGGTCGCCGGGGCGCGCGTTCGAGGGGCCCCAGGAAGCCTGGTACAGCACCAGCCCGTGCGAGCGCAGCGGCTCGTTCATCTCGATGCGCACGTTGCGCGAGGCGCCGTCCTCGATCACGGTCACGTCGCTGGAGAAGGCCTTCGCCATCGCCATGCGCGGGTGGTCTTCCTTCTCGAAGTCGATCAGGCGCACCGTGAAGGGCATCACGAACTGCTCGCGGCGCAGTTCGATGCCGAAGGTGCGGCCGTCGATCTCGAAGGTGTGCGGCGCGCTCGTCGCACCCCACAGGAGCACCTCGCGCCGCGCGCCCGCGGGCTCGATCACCGTGGCGTACAGCCCGGCGAGATTGGCTTCGTTCTCGGGCTGAACTTCTTCGGGCATGAGCACGAAGCCGTTCAGGACGGGCAGCGCGCTCTGCACCATCGGCCCCTTGGGAAACACGCGCGAATTCGGTTGGAAGTGCCGCAGTTCGAGCGCGAACGGCCAGTTGGGGCTGGTGACGCGCGCGGGCTCGTCGGAGCGGGCCCAGGCGAAGCTCTCCTCGGGCACGACGCTCTCGCGCACGCGCTGGCCGTCGAGCTTCTCGACCACCGCCACTTCCCAGTGGTGGTAGCTCTGGAACGTGTTCGAGGCCTCGCCTTCGTACAGCGTCACGTGCCCGTCGTCCGACCAGCGCATCTTGATCAGGCCGGCGACGATCAGGAGCGCGATGCCGACGTGCGTGATCAGCACACCGAGCGTGGCCGCGCCCTTCCGCATGCGCACCATGCCGCCGACGATCAAGTTCACGAACAGCACGCCCATCACCAGCGCGGCGCCGGGCAGCGGAATCGGCACGTCGCCGGCGTAGTGGATCAGGAACAGCGATTCGAAGTACTTGCGCTGGACCTCGAACAGCCCCTCGTGCTGCTGCTCGAGCGTGCCGAGCCACGTGAGCAGCGCCAGCAGCATCAGCAGCACGCAGCTGAGGCCCAGGGAGGACAGAACGGCCACCGCGCGGTCGAACGGACTCTTCATCGCACTCAGCCTTTGGCGCGGAACGACGCGACGAGCTTGTGGAAGTTCTCGAGCTCTTTGGCGAGCAGCTCGCGCGGCCCGGTCATCTTCAGCGTGCGCAGCTTGTCGCCGCGGACTTGCAGCAGACCGATCAGGCGCCACTCCTTGGCCGAGGCGTCGCCGCTCATGCCGCCCCACTCGCCTTCGATGTCGAGCAGCACCGCGGGCTGTCCCATCCACGTCACCGTGGGCAGCGCGGCGATCTGCTCCGCGGTCAACGGCTCGCGCTTGAGCTGACCGCACCAGCGGTTGACGTTCGGCGCCAGGCCGCCGCCACCGCCGCCGAGCGTCGTGAGGTAGCACTCCGCGTTGTCCGCTCCCGCGACGCGCAGGTTGATCTCGCGGAACTGAGCCGGCGGCAGCGCGAGCCAGCCGCTCGGAAGGTCGTACTCGAAGCCAGAGTTCGCCGCCGCCTCGCCGGCACCCTGACCCGCCGCGCCCGCTCCCGCGAACTGCTTGGCGGAGATGCCGAAGCGCTCTTCATCGCTCGCGTTCCACTTCACGGGCTTGCCGACCGGCTCGTAATCCTTCGACTCGCGCACCTCGCTCTCGCGCGCCTCCTTGGAGCTGCAGCCAGCGAGCGCAAGGGCGAGCGGCAGGGCGAGCGTCGACACGGCGAAACGAAGAGAACGGCTGGGCATGGGGTGAACCTCGTGGGTGCGGACGCGCGGCGGCGATGCGTCTACGCAGTCTAGGAGCTCGAGCCTAGCCCTGGCCTACGGCCGGGGTCGTAGGCGAGCGCCTCCCATGCCGCAGTCGCACCGCC
>CALKYE010000305.1 GCA_938003765.1 uncultured Planctomycetia bacterium | reverse complement strand
TCTTCAACGGGCTCCTGGGAGTCCGTTGAAGAAGTGCTTCGAGGGCGATTCCGACCCAGGTGCGTCGCGGCAAGGAGGAGAACCACAGGCGAATCCAAGTGGATTCGCCGCGGATTCTCCGACGCCGCGGCGACGCGCCTGGGCGCGGAAGCGCGCCGAATGACTTCTTCAACGGGCTCCTAGACGCGGCGCACGGCGGCGAGCACCGAGCGCGTCGCGAAGCTCTTGTTGAGCGTGTAGAAGTGCATGCCGGGCGCGCCGCCCTCGAGCAGCCCGCGGCACTGCGTGATGGCGTGCTCGATGCCCGTCGCCATCACCGCGGCCGGGTCGTCCTTCACGCGTTGCAGGCGCTCGGCGAGTTCCGGTGGGATCTTGGCGCCGCACATCTTCGTGAAGCGCTCGACCTGCGCGACGTTCGTGATCGGCATGATCCCCGGCACGATCGGCACGCGGATGCGGGCCGCGCGCGCGCGCTCGACGAAGCGGAAGTAGTCGGCGTTGTCGAAGAACAACTGCGTGACCAGGAACAGCGCGCCGCGGTCGACCTTGACCTTGGTCCAGTGCAGGTCCAGCTCGGGATCGTTCGACTCGACGTGGCCCTCGGGATAGCAGGCGGCGCCGATGTCGAGCTGGTAGTTGTCCTCGAGGTACTCGATCAGGTCGGTGGCGTGCGCGAAGCCGCCTTCGACGGGCTTGAACTCGGTCTCGCCCTTGGGCGGATCGCCGCGCAGCGCGAGGATGTTCTCGACGCCATTGCCGACCAGCGTGCCGAGCTCTTCGCACAGATCGCTCTCGGTCACGCCGACGCAGGTCAGGTGCGCCATGGCCGTGACGCCCAGTTCGCGCTGGATGCGCGTGACGACCTCGAGCGTGCGCGCGCGCGTCGAACCGCCCGCGCCGTTGGTGACCGACACGAAGTTCGGCGCGAGCGCGGCCTTGAGGTCGGACACCGACTGCATGAGCTGCGCCACGCCCTCGTCGCTCTTGGGCGGAAAGAACTCGAAGCTGAACACCGGCCGACCACGGCCGTGCATCTCGCTGATCCTCACTGAGCTCTCCTGTCCATCGGTCTAGAGCGCGTCGAGCGGCGCCCGGATCTCCTCGAACTTCGCGCGGAACTCGGCCGGCATCGGCAGCGACTTCATCGTCGCGAGGTCGATGCAGGCGGTGGTCATGCGGGCGTCGACGCACAATTGCGCGTCGAGCGTGTAGCGGTAGCGCAGCCCCAGCGACGAGCGCCCGAGGTGGAAGCACGTCACGGCGACGCGGGGCGCGTCGCCGAAGCGCAGCGGCGCGCTGAACTCGACCTCCGAGCGCACCAGCGGGAAGCCGATGCGCCGCTGCCCGATCAGCTCGTAGTAGCGCGCGCCGACGTGCTCGTCCCAGAGCTCCTCGAAGGCCTCGTGGATGTAGTCGTAGATGCGCGGGAAGTAGGCGATGCCGGCCGGGTCGACGTGGCCGAAGCGCACCTTCTGAGTGGTGACGAACTCCCCCATCGCCGCGCTCAGGCCCCCGGCTCCTCGAACAGCTCGGGCCAGCTCTCGCGCACGTGCGTGACGATCATGCGCGCGAGCTTGTCGACCAGCGCGCGGCCTTCCTCGGCGCTCGCCCGCGCGGGGTCGCCGCAGTACGCGTGCGCGGCGCCGATCTGCTTGAAGCCCTTGCCGCCGGCCTGGATGGCCGCGACCAGACCGATGTCGACGGGCGCGAGCGTGGCGCGGACCTCGTCGCGCACCGCGGCGCGATCGGCGGCGAGCGCGATGCTCGATTCGTAGCAGCCGGCGTGATCGCCGCGCTGGAAGTCGGGGCCGAGCTCGGCGGCCCAGCGGCGGCGCGTGTTGTCGGCGAAGATCACGCGCGCCTTCTCCTGCGTCAGTTGCGCGTGGTCGAGGCACACGCCCCGCAGCACGGCGACGTGCTCGGGCTCGAGGTGTCCGTTGGAGAGCACGATGCGCCGCACGCCCTGCTGCTGCAGCGACTCGATCAAGTCCTCCAAAACGGCCCACAGCGTCGCGGGCTGGATGCTGAGTCGACCCGCGAAGCCGTCGGCGAAGTTCGTGACTCCGAAGGGCAGCGCCGGGGCCAGCACGCACGACACGCCCTCTTCGGCCAGCAGCTCCGCCGCGCGCCGCGACTGCGCGAGCGCGATGGTCACATCGGTGTCGAGCGGCAGGTGCGGACCGTGGGGCTCGGTGGATCCGACCGGCACGATCACGACCGACTCGGAGCGCATCAACGCGGCGGTCTCGGGCCAGGTCAGCTTGGACAGTTCGATCATGTGCGGGCCGCCCGCGGCGACTCGCGGCGGAGAGTAGCAGAGCGCCTTGGCGCGCGCGCGCGTCGAGCTACCCTCTGCCGCATGCGCATCGCATCGATCGGCGGCGGACCGGCGGGACTGTACTTCTCGATCCTCATGAAGAAGGCCTTTCCGCAGGTCGAGATCGAGATCTACGAACGCAACCAGCCCGGTGACACGTTCGGTTGGGGCGTGGTGTTCTCCGACGAGACGCTGGGCAATTTCGAGCGCGCCGACGCGCCGACCTACGCCGAGATCCGCCGACGCTTCGCGTACTGGGGCGACATCGACACCTTCATCGGCGACGCCTGCGTGCGCTCGAGCGGCCACGGCTTCTGCGGCATGGCGCGCAAGACGCTGCTCTCGATCTTCCACGAGCGCTGCCGCGAGCTCGGCGTGCGGCTGCGCTTCGGCGAGGAAGTGAACGACGAGTCCGCGGTCGGGCCGGCGGATCTCGTGCTGGTCGCCGACGGCGTGAACAGCGCCATCCGCGCGCGCCACGCGCAGCATTTCGAGCCGCAGATCCGCTTCGGCAAGTGCCGTTTCGCCTGGCTGGGCACGACCAAGCCGCTGCCGGCGTTCACCTTCATCTTCCGCGAGAACGAGCACGGCCTGTGGCAGATCCACGCCTACCCGTTCGAGAACGGGCTCTCGACCTTCATCGTCGAGTGCCACGAGGACGTGTGGCGCCGCGCGGGCTTCGAACACGCCGACGAAGCGCAGACGCTGGCCTACTTCGAGAAGCTGTTCGCCGACCACCTCGGCGGCCACAAGCTGCTCGCGAACCGCTCGGTGTGGCGCGTCTTCCCGGAGGTCAAGTGCGGTCGCTGGCGCCACGGGAACATGGTGCTGATGGGCGACAGCGCGCACACCGCGCACTTCTCGATCGGCTCGGGGACCAAGCTCGCCATGGAGGACGCGATCGCCCTGTGCGCCGCGTTCCAGGAGCACGGATTGAACGACGTGCCGCGCGTGCTCGAGGCCTACGAGGCCTCGCGCCGCGTCGAGGTCTCCAAGCTCCAGCGCGTCGCGCGCACGAGCCAGGAGTGGTTCGAACACACCGCGCGCTACCTGAAGCAGTCGCCGCTCGAGTTCACCTTCAACTTGATGACGCGCTCGCGGCGCATCACCTGGGACAACCTCGCCGTGCGCGATCCCAAGCTCGTGGGCGAAGTGCGCGAGTGGTTCGCCAGCGCCAACGGCGCGCCGCAGCGACCGGGCAAGCCCGCGCCGCTGCCGATGTTCGCGCCGCTCAAGCTGCGCGAGCTCGTGCTGCGCAATCGCGTGGTCGTCTCGCCGATGTGCCAGTACTCCGCGGTCGACGGGACTCCGAACGACTGGCACCTCGTGCACCTGGGCAGTCGCGCCGTCGGCGGCGCGGGCCTGGTGATGACCGAGGCCACCGATGTGACCGCGCAGGGCCGCATCACTCCGGGTTGCACCGGCATGTGGAACGACGAGCACGAACAGGCCTGGCGGCGCATCGTGGCGTTCGTCCACACGCACTCGCGCGCGGCGATCGGCATGCAGCTGGCGCACGCGGGCCGCAAGGGCTCGTGCAATCTGCCCTGGGAAGGCGACTCTCCGCTGCGCGACGCGCGCGCGTGGGAGACGCTCGGCCCCAGCGCGGATCCGTTCGCCGAGGGCTGGCCGGCGCCGCGCGCCATGACGCGCAAGGACATGGACGAAGTGCGCGACGCCTTCGTCGCCGCGGCGCGACGCTGCGAGCGCGCGGGCTTCGATCTGATCGAGCTGCACATCGCGCACGGCTATTTGCTCTCGAGCTTCCTCTCGCCGCTCTCCAACCGACGCACCGACGAGTACGGCGGCTCGCTGCTCAACCGCATGCGCTACCCGCTCGAGGTCGCCGTCGCGGTTCGCGCCGCGTGGCCCGCGCACAAGCCGCTGGCCGCGCGCATCTCGGCGAGCGACTGGCTCGACGACGAAGGCGGATTCACGCTCGCCGAAGCGGTCGAGGTCAGCCGGGCGCTGAAGACCGCGGGCTGCGATCTGATCGACGTGTCCTCGGCCGGCAATACACCGCGCTCGCGCCCCGAGTACGGCCGCATGTACCAGGTGGGCTTCGCCGAGCGCATCCGCTTCGAAGCGCAGCTCCCGGTGATGACGGTGGGCGGCGTGATGAGCCCCGATCACGTCAACTCCGTGCTGGCCGCCGGCCGCGCGGACCTGTGCGCGGTCGCGCGCGCGCACCTCTCCGATCCGTACTTCACGCTGCGCGCGGGCGCGCAGTACGGGTACGACGAGCCGGCCTGGCCGGTGCAGTACTTGGCTGCGAAGCCGCGCTGAAGCCCTGCCGCGCCGCGCGCGGAAGTTTCGGGCGATTGCCCTCGCGCCACCCGTCGCGGAATCCTCCCTCAACTGCGAGACTCTGCTCCGTCGTCGACGACTCGCGCGGCGCCGACGGTGATCTGAGTGGGTGCAGCCACGCAATCACGCGCGAAGCACGCAACAGGAGGAGTCCCCATGAAGTCGTACTCGGCAGTTCCCGCCCGGATTCTCGTTCGCGTCACGCTGGCCGCCAGCGTGCTCGCACTCCACGCAAGTTCGCAGATCTCGCTCGACTGGATGGCGACGCATCCCGACTCGTCGAGCGACCAAGGGATCACGGCGTTCGCGGTCGGCGCCGACGGCTCGCACTACCTGGCGACGCAGATCCAATCCGCGCCGGGATCGTCCAACGACGATGCGCGCCTGGTGAAGCTCTCTGGCGCCGGCGCGCTCGAGTGGACGATCGAGTGGGACACCTACGGTTACGACGACGTGATCAGCGCGTTGCTCGTCGCGCCGAACGGCGACGTGTTCGTCGCGGGCTCGGACCGCCGCGAAACATCCATGGCGGTCAACTACGACGCGACGTTGCGCAAGATCTCGCCCGCGGGCACGCAGACCTGGTTCGCTGCTTCGCAGGGCTTCGGCAACACGGCGGTGCACTTCAACGCGCTCGCGCGCCTCTCGAACGGCGCCGTGATCGGCGCCGGCAAGAAGGGTTCGGGTGGCCATCTGGTGCGCTTCTCCGACGCCGGTTCGATCGAGTGGCAGCGCACGCTGGCGGGCGGACTCGGCGGCACGATGCTGGCCGATGTCGAAGTGCTCGCGGACGATTCGATCGTCGCCTGTGGCCGGCGCGGAACGCAGTACAACGGCGCGCTCGCCGTGTGGCGCTTCGACGCCGCGGGGAACGAGTTGTGGTCGACGATGCTCGACGAGACGCTCGTTCAGCAGAGCCATGGCTCGAGCCTTGACGTCACACCGGCGGGCCAGGTCGTCGTCGGCGGTTGGCGCCTCACTGGAGGCGTCTCGAACAACGAGATGGCCGTCGCGCAGTTCGACCTGGCGAGCGGCGCGCTCGACTGGCGGCTGTACCTGGACACGGGCCCGTCGGGGCTGGACGAAGTCCGGCGCGTCGAGGTCTCCGCCGAGGGCGTGGTGTGGTGCGCCGGTCGGCGGCTCGATCCGGTGAGCGACATGGACACCGTGATCCTGCGGGTCGCGCCGGATGGCGGGCTGCTCTCGATGAGGACCTGGGCCGGCGGCGCGACGATCTACGACCAGCCGCAGTCGCTCGAGCTGGGCAGCGCAGGCCAGGCCTGGGTGACCGTGATGGCCGGCGACGCGAGCCGCGACATCGCGGTGCTGCAGTTCGACTCCACGGGCGAGCTCAGCTCCGCGGACGTGATCGACCTCGGCGGCGACGACATCGGCGCGCGGGCGGCGCTCGCTCCGGGCGGCAAGCTCGCGATCGGCGGCTTGACGAACTCGGGCGGCGACTACGACCTGTTGGCGCTGCAGTTCGACCTCAACGACGCCCCGACGGGGTTCTGCACGGCCAAGCTCAACAGCCTCGGCTGCGCGCCGCAGCTCGGCTTCAGCGGCGCCTCGAGCGCCAGCGCGGCGAGCGGGTTCGAAGTGCTCTGCTCGCAGGCGCGCAACCAGAAGGCGGGACTGCTGATCTACTCGCTCACCGGACCTGACGCGACGCCGTTCCAGGGCGGGTACCTGTGCGTGGCCGCGCCGCGTCAACGGACGCCGGTGACGAACTCGGGCGGGTCCGCGAGCGGCGACGACTGCAGCGGAGTGTTCGCGTTCGACCTCAACGCCTTCGCCAGCGGCGCGCTCGGCGGCGCGCCTGCGCCGGAGTTGTCGAACCCCGGCGCGAGCGTGCACTGCCAGCAGTGGAGTCGCGATCCCGGCTCGCTCGCGAACAGCGGACTGTCGAGCGGCCTGCGCTACGTCGTAGGCCCCTGATTCGATCGCACGCAAGAACGTTTGGCGCCGCGCGCAGCCCCTGTCAGGCTGCGCGCCAGTGGAGCCCTCCGCCGACGACGCCAAGCAGCCCAACCGAGCGCCACGCTGGATCGGTCCGGCGTTGGCGCTGTCGTTCGCGCTGAACGTCGCCGCACTGGTGACGCCGTTCCTCGAGACCGAGTCGCTGCTCGGCCGACCCAAGCTCTACAGCCTGCCCCGCTCGGTCGAGCTCATGTGGAGCGCGCGTCTGTACGCGCTCGCGCTGCTCGTCGTGGCGTTCTCGATCGTCTTCCCGTTCGCCAAGCTCGCCGTGTTGTGGCTCGCGTGGCGCGCACCGGCGCCAAGTGAGCGCCTGATGCGTCAACTGGCGTTCGTCGAGCGCTTCGGCAAGTGGTCGATGCTCGACGTGTTCATCGTGTGCCTGCTCCTGTCGCTCACCGGCGACCAGTACTTCATCGCCGGTCGTCCGCTCGAGGGACTGCCGTGCTTCCTCGCGGCGATCGTGCTGAGCATGGTGTGCGGCGAAGTGCTCGCCAGCCATTTCCGGCTGCCGCACTCGCCGCCGCAGGCGCGCGCCAAGCTGGGCTGGGTGCTCCTGGCGGCCCTCGCGCACATCGCCGCCGCGTTCACCCCGTTCCTGCAGGTCGACAGCTTCTGGCTCTCGAGCAACCGCGTCAGCATCGCGAGCATGGCGCGCTCGCTGTTCGCGCTCGACTGGGCCGCGTGGGCTCCAGCGCTCTCGATCGCGGTGTTCGTCGCGCTGGCGCCGCTGGCGGGCCTGTTGACGCAGTATCGCGGACAGCACGAGTGGTCCGCGCGCTGGCAGCGCTGGAGCATGCTCGACGTGTTCCTGCTCGCGCTCGTCGTCTACCTGGTCGAGGGCAAGTCGTTCGTGCCGACCGCGATCGGAAGCGGCGCCTACTGGCTGGCCGTTGCGATGGGCTTCTCACTGCTCACGCGCCGCGTCGCACGAGCGGCAGCCGGTTAGTCCCGGTCAGAGCGCGCTCCGGCCGCCGTCGGAACGACGCGGCCCATCGGGTCCGAGACGCAGTGGTTCCACGCTGTCGCACGGAGCCTCTTGCGACGGACCGCTAGACTCGTCGCGTTCCGCACGAATCGAGGTCTCCCCATGAACAAGCTGATCGGCATCGCCTTGTGCTTCTGCGCGAACGCGAGCGCGCAAACTCAGCTCGAGTGGCTCGCCACCCACAACTGGCCGTCGAACTCGACCGACTTCGGCCGCTTCTGCGCCGTCGACTCGAGCGGCGCGACGTACGTCGTCGGCCAGGTGTACGTGCCGCAGTCGGGCATGCCGCCGCCGCCGCCGACCGCCGACATCGGGATCGTCAAGTACGACGCGAGCGGCGCGCAGGCGTGGACGGCGCAGATCGATCCGCTCGGCGGTCAGGACTTCGCCTACGACATCGCTCTCTCGCCCGGCGGAGACGTGTACGTCGCCGGCTACGCGTCGAGCACGGGCGGCGGCATTCCGGTGCTGATCAAGCTGAGCAGCGCAGGCGCGCACCAATGGACGCGCACGTACGCGCTGCCGGGCTTCGCGCGTGCGATCGGCTTCGACTCGACTGGCCAACCGATCGTCGTCGGGCACGCGTTCGACCCGCTGACGAACAACGACGTGCTGGTGGCGAAGTACTCGAGCGCTGGCGCGCTGCTGTGGGACGTGCGCCTCGACGGCGGCTCGAACTCGAGCGACAACGGCTACGGGCTGACCGTGCTGCCCAACGACGAGTTGCTCGTCGCCTGCGGGCTGGCGCTCAGCTCTGACTCGGACTTCGGCGTGCTCCGGCTCGGACCGAGCGGTCAGCTCCACTGGAGCGCCGCGCTCGACGGCGGCTCGAACTCGACCGACGCAGCCACGCACGTCGTCGTCTCGGACGGCGTCGTGTTCGCCGGCGGCTATCGCACGGCCGCGAACGAGGACTGGATGACGGCGCAGTTCGCGCTCTCCACCGGCGCCGCCGTCGGCTCGCAGTTCCACGGCGGGAGCGGCAGCGGGACCGAGCGCGTGCGGTCGATGGCCGTCGATTCGCGCGGCGTGGTGTGGGTCACCGGAAGCCTGTCGAACACCGGGACGGGCGTGGACATCGGGGTGCGGCGCTACTCCAACGCGGGCGCGTTGCTGAGTTCGACCGCGTGGAACAACGCCACGGTCAACGGCGACGACTCGCCCTTCAAGCTGCTCTTGGGCGGCGAAGACCAGGCGTGGGTCGTGGGCTACAGCTACGCGTCCACCGCGAGCCCGCTTTCGGTCGATGCGCTGGTGCTGCAGTTCGACCGCAGCGGCGCGCTCCACGGTGCGGCGAGCTTCTCGACGCCGGGCGCCGCCGACGATCGCGCCTGGGACGCGGAGCTGAGCGCGGGCCCGCGACTGCGCTTGAGCGGCTACTCCAACGGCGGCGGCGGCGACTACGACTTCCTCGCGGCGAGCGTCTCGCTGAGCGACGCCCCGCACGGCTACTGCAGCTCGAAGACGAACTCGCTCGGCTGCGCGCCGCGCATGGGCTTCGTCGGTTCGCCGCGCGCCTCACTCGCCAGCGGCTTCGTCGTCGATTGCAGCGACGTGCGCAACGACAAGAGCGGACTGATCTTCTACAGCACGCTCGGTCCCTCCGCCGCGCCGTTCCAGGGCGGCACGTTCTGCGTTCAACCGCCGACGCGGCGCACGCCGATCGCGCTCTCGGGCGGTTCGACTCCGCCGGCCAACGACTGCTCGGGAGTGTTCTCGATCGACATGAACACCTACGCCGCGAGCGGCGTGGACCCGGCGCTCTCGACGCCGGGCGCCGACGTGTACTGCCAGACCTGGAGCCGAGATCCCGGCGCCAGCTTCAACACCAGCCTCTCGAACGGCCTCGCCTACACCGTACTTCCGTAGCGCTAGCGCGAGGCGCTCGCGTCGCTCGCATCGAGCGGAGCGCTGCTCTCGAGGAAGCGCGCCAGCCGTGCGAGAACGTTCGCGGTCGTGACCAGCCCTTCGAGCTTGCGCGCTTCCACGACGGGGATCGCGGAGAAGCGATACAGCGCCAGCGTCTCGACGGCCTGGCTGAGCTTCGCCGAGCGCGGGAGCGACACGACCTCGGTCACCATGATGTCGCCGAGCTTGCGGACCTCGGCGTCGCCGCGGCCGACGCACTGACGCAGGTCGCGGTCGGACACCAGGCCCACGAACCAGCCGTCGTAGCCGACGCACAGGTGCCGCAGGCCCTCGCTCCGCGCGCGTTGCAGCGCTTGCGAAACCGGGGTCTGCACGTCGAGCAGCACGAGCTCGCGCGACATGACGTGCGCCAGCGGCGGGTTGAGCAGCGCGTTCTCGCCGTCGCCCTTCGCGGCGTGACGGAAGGCTCGCAGCGCATCGCTCTCGGACAACACTCCGCGCACTTCGCCGTGCTCGCCCATCACGGGCAGGAAACCGATGCGTCGCTCGAGCATGCGGCGACAGGCGCTGGCGAGCTCGTCGTCCTCGACCGCCGTCTCGAGCGTCGCGCTCATCAGGTCGCGCACGCAGGCCTCGCCCAGCGGCGCCGCGCGCGCGCGTTCGAGCGACCAGCCCGTGGCTTCGAGCAGATCGCGGTCGGACAGCACGCCCACGCAGCGCTCGTGATCGAACACGAGCACGTGACGCACCGCGTTCCGGTCCATGGCCAAGATCGCGCTGCCGATCAGATCGGTCGCGCGCACGCGAACCAGATCGGTCGACATCCATTCTCCAACGCGCATGAGCATCCTCCCGCGCCGACGGTTGACAAAGAGGGCTGAACAGCGAGCCCGCGCCGTCCCCAGGGTAGACCTCGCGCAGGTTTCGAGCGCTACGGACTTGGTCGCACGCCGCGCGCGCGGCTGGCCCCTCAGGGCTGCGGCGAAGGCCCGACGTACAGCACGAAGTCGCCGCGGCCGCGGTGCTCGTCCGCCAGCGCCTGCGACGACTCGGCGACGAAGCTCACGACGAGCGCGCGCACGCCGGGCAGCTCGCGCTCGAGCGCCTGCACCGTGCCCCCGCGGTGGTTCACGTGGAAGTTGCCCACGACGTGCACGACGGGCCGCTCGCCAGCGAGCAAGGCGTCCGCGACGCTGCGCGCCATGGTCCAGTCCCACACCTGCTGCGAGCGGTACACGGCGTCGAGTCGCTCGCGCAGCTCTTCGCTCGGCTCCTCGCCGCGCGGGGCCATGATGCGATCGAAGTCGTCGCGGTAGCGCCCTTCGATCAGCGCGTCGGGCACGCGCAACGTCCGGCGCTGCTCGAAGCTGAGCTCCCGCAGGCGCTCGTAGCCTTCGCGGCGCGCGAGCGAGACGTAGCGGCGCGGCGCGTTCGCGGCGTGGATCTGGCGCGAGGCGCGCTTGGCGCTCTCCACCATCGCGCGGTGTCCCGGCGGGAAGTTCGAAGCGGTGCGGCCCGTCGCCTTCATGAACTCCTCGAGCGAGCTGACGCCGCTGAGGTAGTCGTCGACGAAGATCTGCTCGTCGCGCTCGAGGAACTCCATCGAGAGCGACGCGCGCGCCTCGCGCTCGAGCACGTCGTCGAACAGCGCCGCTGCGGCGGCCAGTCCCAGCGGGTGGCCGTGGTTCTCGCCCACGAACACGACATCGGCGGCGCAGGCGGCGTCGACGAGCTCGCTCCAGCTCGCGCTGCGGCCATCGCCGTGAAACAGCGGCGCGCTGCGCGCCTGCTCGGCGTCGATCGTGTTCGCCGACGGACTCGAGCGAGTCGAGGTGCAGCTCGCCGCGCCGCAGAGCGCGAGGAGCAACGCGAGTTCGCCCAGCGCCCTCATCGCGCACCTGCCACGCCGCCGCGCCGCGCCGCGAGCTCGGCCTTGAGTTCCTTGCGCGCCACCTTGCCGCGGTCGTTCTTGGGCAGGCTCGCGCGCCACTCGATCCAGCGCGGGTACTTGTAGGGCGCCATGCGCTCCTTGCAGTGCGCCTTGAGCTCGCTCTCGAGCGCCTCGCCGCTCTGGCAGCCGGGGCGCGGCACCACGAACGCCAGCGGCTTCACCAGTCCGCCCTCGTCCTCGCAGCCGACCACGCACGCCTCGGCGACGCTCGCGTGCGCGAGCAGCACGTTCTCGATCTCCAGCGGCGACACGAAGATCCCGCTGACCTTCAGCAGATCGTCGTCGCGTCCTTCGTAGAAGAAGTAGCCGGCGGCGTCGCGTCGGAAGATGTCGGCGGACGTGCACCACTCGCCCTGGAAGGTCTCGCGCGACTTGCGCTTGTCGGCCCAGTAGCACAGCGCGGTCGAGCCCCCGCGCACGCGCAGCCGGCCCGGCTCTCCGTGCGCGACTTCGCGGCCCTCGGCGTCGACGATCATCGCCTCGTAGCCGGGCACGATGCGGCCCAGCGAACCGGGCTTCACGTCGCCGGGGTAGTTGGAGATGTAGATGTGGAACATCTCCGCCGAGCCGATGCCGTCGAGGATCTCGACGCCCGTGCGCTCCTTCCACTCGCGGTAGAGCTGCTCGGGCAACGCCTCACCCGCCGACAGAGCGATGCGCAGGCTCGAGAGGTCCGCGCTCGCCATGCGCTCGCTGCGCAAGAGGTTGTTGAACATCGTCGGCACGCCAGTGAGGAACGTGGGGCGATGCGCGGCGATCTGATCGAACAGCTCGTCGGCGGTCGCGCGCCCGGGGAACAGCACGGCCGTGGCGCCGACGCGGAACGGGAACATGAGGTTCGTGCCCGTGGCGTAGCCGAAGAACAGCTTCGGCACGCTCAAGCACACGTCGCTCTCGCGGTAGCCCGCGACGCGCAGCGCGTACGTCTCGGTGTTGTAGGCGAAGTCCGAGTGCGCGTGGACGCAGCCCTTGGGATGGCCCGTCGAGCCCGAGGTGAACAGCCAGCCGGCGAGATCGTCGGGGCCCGTGGGCTCGAGCGCGGCGAGCTCGCTGTCGGCGCGTTCAGCACGCAGCGCTTGCTCGTAGGAGACGAAACCTCCGGCGTCGTCGCCCACGACGAACACCGTCTCGCAGAAGCGGCTCGCGCGCGCGGCGTCAGCGATCTCGGGCAGCACTTCGGCGTGCGTGACGACGATGCGCGCCTTGGTGTACTCGAGGTAGTACTCGAACTGCTCGCGCTTCATCAGCGGGTTCACCATCGCGAACACGCCGCCCGCGCGCAGCGTCGCGAACCAGCTCTCGGCGAACTCGAAGCCGTCGGGCAGGACGATCAGCACGCGCTCTTCGGGCCGCAGACGCGCGCGTCGGAACGCGGCGGCGAGCTGGCGCACGCGCTCGGCGAGCTGGCCGTAGGTGCGGCGCTCGCGACCGCAGATCAGCGCGACCTTGTCCGCGCGCCCCTCGCGCAGGTTGCGGTCGAGGTAGTAGTCGCACAGGTTGAACGGCGCGGAGAAAGGCGCCACGGCCGCGTACGGATCTGCGCTCATGGTGAGCGCGCCAAGGTAACGAGCTGGCGCCCTGCCGTGCGCTGCGACGCGCGACTTGCGAGTTCACTGACCCAGCACGGCGGTCCACGCCTCGCGCTGCGGCTCGGCGTTGAGGCCGGTCAACTGGGCCAGGGCCGCCTGTGACGCGCGGACCAGCGCCTCGTCTTCGCTCTCGAGTCCCTCGAGCAGCGGCTCGATCGCGGCCGGCGAGGCGGTGGCGGCGAGCACGCTGGCCTCCTGAGGTCCCAGCTCCGCGCCCGTGCTCAGGGCGGCGACGATCGCGTCGGCGGCGCTCCTGCGGTGCAACGGATGGCTGACGAGCGCGCGCATCGCTGCCAAGCTCTGGCCTCGGTCTTCGCCGTTGAGCTGCGCGACGAGGCTCTCCCACTCGCGCTCGCGCCAGTCCTGCTCCGCCGCGAGCCAGCGCGCCCACGCTTGTCGCGTCGGTCCCTGGTCGACGCCGGAGATCGCTTTGAGCGCTGTGCGCGCGGCGTGCGCGATCACCGCGTCGTCGCTCTCGAGTTCGCCCGTGAGCTCGTCCAGCGCGTCGGCGTCGGCGAGCCGACCGCAGACGTCGATCGCCGCGCGTCGCACGCGCGCGTCGCCGGAAACCAGACGCTGCCGCACCGCGGCCAACGACGACTCGTCACAGGCCAGCGTCGAGCGGCGCGGTGCGCGCGCGAGGGCCTGCAGCACCGCGAGATCGGCTTCGTCGTCGCGCCCGAGCAGATCGACCGCGAACTCAACTCCGAGCTTGGTCGGCGCTCCGGCGGCCGCGCCCGCCAAGACGGCGCACAGCGCGTCGTCGACGTCGCGCAGTCGGCCGCGCAGCACGCGCAGTGCGTGCGGGTGAGCTGCAATCCGCGCCTGCACCGCCGTAGTGAACGAGCGCGCGATGTAGTCGCGGCGCCAGTGGATCGGCTCGACGCCGTCGGCGCACTGGACCAGCGTCGCGAGCGCGTCGGGATGATCGACGGACGCCAGCAACTGGAACAGCACGCGCCGCACGTCGATCGACGCGTTGTGGGACAAGGACACCGCTTGCCCCAGCACCGCGCCCGGCTCGGCGCGCGTGACTACGGCCCTCAGGGCGCCATCGCGCAGTCGCGTCGCATCGGGGTGCGGCGGCGGGTCGCCCTCCGCGGGCGGCTCGAGTTCGGGCAGCGCCACGCAACCGCAGATCAGTGCGAGCGCCGCGCGCAGCGAGCTGGGTCCCAGGGCCTCGAAGGCCTCGACCAACTCGCGCTCGGTGAGCGGTTGGCCGTTGTCCGGCGGCGTCAGCGCGTGCGCGGCGGCGAGCAGGAACTGCGGATCGACCTCGGCGGGATCGAGCTGCGGATCCGACGCGCGCGGGAGTGCGACGACGAACAGCACGACGCCCGCGGCCGCCAGCAACGCCAGCGCCAGCCAGCGCGGGCAAGCGTTCGCCGGCGCGCGAGGGCTCATCGCGCAGAGGCGAGCTCACGCCAGACGCGGAGCGTCCACGCGGAGCTGCCGTAGTGCATGCTCGGCAGTCCGGGCAGCGAGATGTCGCTGTTGGCGATGCGGTTGTCGTAGTTGACGATCAGCTTCGAGTGACGGTCGCCGTAGTCCCGGTTGATCCGCACCTGATTGCCGGCCGTCATGTTGCCGTTCACCGTCACGCGCGCGGAGCCGGTGGCCGACAGGTTGTTGTCGAAGAAGTCGTTCTCCGCGTACATGAACGCGTCCATGCGTTCGAGCGTGCCGAAGGTCGGATCGCCGAAGTAGATGTTGCCGCTGTCGGTGACGGAGGAGTCGCTCAGCGCGATGAAGGCGATGCCGTCCTGACGCGTCCCCTGGTAGAGGATGTTGTCGGAGAAGTAGATGTTGCCCTTCACGACGACCGTGATCTGGATCTGCTCCGAGCCGGTGTTCGAGAAGGTGAAGCTGTAGATCGAGCGGTTGTGCACCCACAGGTTGCCGTCGATGTAGAACACCTTGTCGGTGCTCGTCGGACCGGGGGTTCCACCCAGACCGCTCAGCGTGATCGGCGTGCCGGCGCCCGGCGAGACCACGGAGCTCGTGCTCACCGCCACGTACGGATCCTCGAGGTAGTAGTCGTCCTTCGCGGTGCTCGCGTTCTCGGTGGTGCGATCGCTGGGATTGCGGCGGAAGATGTGCGCGGGGCTGCTCTCGGGCATTTGCCACGCGCTGCCGCCCAAGGGGCTCGAGCTCCAGGTCGCACCGGAGAACAAGCTCGCCACGTCGAAGTCGTGGTTGTGCTCGTAATCCATCGCGCGCAGGTCCGGCGGCGGCACGCGCACGCCCGTCTGCGGCGCGTCGTGCGGCCCGAACGAACCGCCGCTGACCGTGCCGGTGGCCTCGACGCCGCCGCTGATGCGCGCGTCGTCGCGGATCACCACGTTGCCGCCGCTGTAGATCTTCCCGCGGATCTGGTCGGCGTCGCCGCCGCGTCCGCCGAAGCTCATGTCGTAGCCCGGATCGCCTCCGGAGTTGCCTGCGTAGACCGCGTAGTCGTAGATGCCCGCGCCATCCGACTCGAGGATCGCCTGCGTGCAGCGCACGGCGCCGCCCACGCTGCCCCAAGCAGTGATCGTCGCGGTGTCGTCGCCGTTGTCGACCGCGGTGACCCAGTGCTCGCCTCCGCCGAACGCCACCGGAGCGCCCTCGGAGCCGACGTTCGTCAGCACGCCACCGGTCGCGGCCGCGATCGCGACCGACATGCCGGCCTCGGCCACGTACAGGGCGCGCGCCTCGTCGAGCGAGAAGTCGCGCGCGCGGTCGCGGCTCGACCCTCCGATCAACATGGCCGACGCCAGCGCCGCCACGACCATGACTGCGATCAGTGCGACCAGCAGCACGGAGCCGCGGCGCTTCGAAGTCCCCCCACTCCTGCGTTCAACCATTGCGCACCCTCACGGCGATCTGTCCCGAGCGAACGGCGCGGCGGTTGCGCGGCGCGCGGCGCTCGAGCGTCAAGTTGAAGGTCAAAGTTCCTGTGGCGGCGTCGAACTGAGCGAAGAACCCCGGTTCGTCGACCAGGCCGTCGCCGTCGTCGTCCAGCCCGTTCGCGACCTCGCCCGCGTCCATGCGCGCGACTCCGTTGACGAGCACGACGTCGGTCCCCGCGGCCACGTCGATCGTCAGCACCAGCGCGCCTTCGTCCACCAGGCCGTCGCCGTCGTTGTCCGCTCCGTCGCCGAGTTCCGCGGCGTCGCGCTGGAAGCGCACGCGCCGCTGGTCGCCGAGTTGGACGAGACCGCCGGCGAGCCCCTCCGCGCGACGGAAACTGATCAGCGTCGAAGGAAGAGGAGCTGCGGGCGTGAGAGCGAGCGACGCGCGCTCGGCGTTCATGAACTCGCGCGCCAGGCGCTCGAGCGTTTGCTCGCACAGACGCTCGGCTTCCGCGCCGACCTCCGCCTCGCGATACGCGGCGTCGGCGCGCAGCACGGTGATCGCGGCCGCACCGAACAGCGTCGCGCTGATCACCACCGCGATGGCGAGCTCGAGGAGACTCAGGCCACGGCGCGTGCGGCTGGCGCAGTGCTTCAGCGCTCGCACAGCACCGTCTCCAGTCGGATCGCGCGCTCGCCGTCGACCCCGCGCCAGCGGATCGAGATGCGGACGGGCAGCAGGCGGTAGTCGCCGGAGTGGTCGAGCGCGTCGATCGCGCCATCGAGATCGAGGTCGCGCGGCAGTCCGAGCGCCGCATCGACCACGTCTTCGCGCAGTTCGAGCACGCCCGCGTTGTCGAAGGTCGGAAAGCTCACCTCGCCGCACAGTCCGTCGGCGTCCGTCGCGAGCGCGTCCAGGGCCGGCACGGCGAAGTTCGGGCCTGCGGCGGGCGCGCTGAGTCCGCCGTCGTCGCCCGCGTCGCTGTTGTACGAGGCGAAGATCTCGTCGAAGGGCAGCCCCTGAAGGCGCTCGAGCAACTGCGCAGCCGCGCGTTGCGCCACCGCGGTCTCACTGCTCGTGCGGTGCAGACGAGCCGAGGCGAGCATCGAACTCACGAGCGCGGTCAGGGCGATGACCGTGACCGCCATCGCGACGCTGACCTCGACGAGCGAGAACCCCGCCCGGCGGCGATGAACGCGTGAGAAAGGAACGGACGGCATGCGCACGGCGCGGGCATGGGCGCCGAACCAGGGCTTTCGACCGTCGCGGGGGCGACAGTGAAGCCTGGAACGCATGCCGCGCGACGCGGCGATGGAGCCGGAAGCGAGCGCAGCGCCGGTCGGGAAGTCTTTTCGCCCGGAGCGCCGCGCCGGCCCCGCGCTAGTCGATCTTCACGGCAGCCAGCGCGTCGCGGAATTCAACCGCAGTCGGATAGCGCTGGCGGCGATCGGCGAGCAGGCCCTGCACGATCGCCCGCTCGAGGCCCGGTTCGATGTCGACCTTCGGCGCGCGCTTGCGCATCGAGGGCGCGTGCTTGTCGAGCTTGGCCTGGAACACCTCGAGCATGCTCGCTCCCGGCCACGGCAGAACGCCCGTGGCGCACTCGAACAGCACGGTGGCGAGGTTGTAGATGTCCGACTGCACGTCGGGCGACTCGCCGCCGAACTGCTCGACCGGCGCGTAGAACGGCGTTCCGATCAGCGCGGTGTGCTCGCCCAGGTGCTTGGCGCTCCACAGTCCCGTGGTGATGCCGCCGTCGACCAGCACGCCGCTCGGCGCCGCCTTTCCTTCGCGCGTCACGAAGATCGTCTGCGGCTTGATGTCGCCGTGGACGAGCTTCTGCGCGTGGATCGCGCACAGTCCGTCGAGCAAACCGAGCCCGAAGGCGTGCACGTCGGCCTGCGACATGCGCTGGTTCTGCTTGATCCACTCGCGCAGCGAGCCGCCCGCGGGGAAGTCGGTGACCAGCACGGTCGTGTTCTGCGGGAGCGCGAGCACCTCGCGGATGCGCACGACGTGGCCGGAGCGCACCGCCTGCCAGGGCCGCCACTGGGCGCGGAAGTCCTCGGCCTGACGCGCGCCCTCGAACAACGGTCCGGGGAACACGATCAACGCGCAGCGCGCCTCGTCGCCAGACGTCGACTCGTCGAGCGCCTCGAACGCGGAAGACAGGCCGCTCTGGCGCTGGGGCTTTTGGATCCGGAAGCGGCCCACGAGCTGCTTGCCGGGGGCGAGGTCGAACAGGGAGAAGGTCTCGGTGGCCATGAAGCAGCCGTTGGGGGTGGGTCGGCGCGCGCGCAGAAAACTGAGGGAGCGATGGTAGCGCCTCAGTGCGCGGGCGGCGATCGAGCGATGTCGAGTAGCCGCGGCGCAGGCCCCTGACTACATGGCGTGTGCGCGTTCCGGTTCAGCACACCAAGTGGATCCTGTGCGCACTGGCGTTGGCGCTGCTGGGGCTCGTCGCGTGGCTGGGGCAGTCCGACTCGAGCTCGGAAACGGTCGCGCGCGGCCCGCACGGCGGCGGCCAGCGCACGTCGGACGAGAGCTCGCGCGGCGCTGAGCTCGAACTCGCCGCGACGGGCGAAGACGACGCGCCGGCGCGCAACTTGGGAACGGGCGCGGCGCGAGCTCTGCGCGGGCGCGTCGTGGAGGCGAACTCGGGAGAAGGCCTCGCGGACTTCGCCGTGACCGTGCTCGGCGCGGAAGGCTTCGCAACGGAGGTCTCGAGCGACGAGCGCGGCCGCTTCCTGCTCGACGTTCCGCAGCCGACGTCGCTCAGGCTGCGCGTGGCGTGCCCCTACGGCTGGATCACCGTGAATGCGCCGAGCACCGTCGAGCCCAATGCGCAGGGCGAGTACGACGAGATCGTGTTGCGCGCGCGCGCGGCGGGGTTCGCGCCGCTGCGAGTGCAGCTCGTCGACGAGCGGACGCTCGAGCCCGTGCCGTTCTACCTGGTGCGCGTGGGCACACGGAACGGATCGCGCGCCGAGGCTTGGAGCGATGCGCAGGGCGTGCTCAGCACGGATCACGAGCTTGGGGAAGGAACGCTGCTGCTGTTCGGCTACGACTCGCGACACGCCGACGCGCAGGAGAGCAAGGCCTACTGGTACCGCGAGTTCGAGCATCACCCCCTCGCAGAGGGGGCGACGCCCGAGACGTTGCCCATTCCCGTGGGGCCCACCTATCGACTCGAACTCGACGCTCCGCGCGAGGCGCCGCTCGAGCGACTCGCCGCCGTCCTCACGAGCACGGCGCCATCCCACGCTTCCGCCGGCATGCTGCAGTGGTCCACGCTCGCCTACCTGCGCTCGCGCGACGGCTGGTGGGTGCGCTTCCCGCCGCGGATGTTCCTGCGGGACAGGCCGGGTGTCCTCACGTTGCTCTCGGCGGACGGCCGTTGGTGGGGTGAAGGCCAGGTCAGCACGCGGCAAGGCATCGACCCGCGCATGATCGCGGTGCGGCTGGAGCGCCGCGCGAAGGTCCAGGGTCGCACGGTAGATCGCTCCGGAGAGAGTCTCGCCAACGTCCACGTCGCGCTGTTCGGCGTCGATCGCTCGGGCGAGTTCCGCGAGCTCGAGCGCGGTCGCAGCAGCGGCAACGGACTGTTCGAGTTCACGTACCTCAGGAGCGGCCGCTACGTCGCGCGAGCCGCCTCGCCCCAGACCGCGGCGGCGCAGCACGAGTTCACGCTCTCCGGCCAGGAGGACGTGGAGTTCGAGATCGTGCTCGATCGCGTGGGTTCTGCTTCGATCCGCGGCGCAGTGATCGCGCCCGATGAACTCGGAGAGATCGAGGCCGTGAACGTCACCCTCCGCTCCGCGCAAGGAGGCGGCGGCGTGCTCGAAACGACGGCGGCGCTGTCGCCGGGCAGTCGCCCGCGGCGCTTCGAGTTCGCGTTCGAAGACGTTTCGTCGGGCGTGTACAGCGTGAGCGCCTCCCCCATCGCGCAACACCCGCTCGACGCACTCACCGCACAAGCGCAGGTGCTCGCGCCGGGACCTGAGCTCACCTTGGAGCTGCCGCGCGAATCGGAGGTGCGCTGTGTCGACCTGCGCGCGGTGGACGCGAAGACCGGCGCCCGCCTGGCCGGCGCGCAACTCGACTTCGTGAATCACGAGATGTTCAGCGCGCCGAGCAAGACCTCGGGCAAGTACATCCGCTGCGTGGCGGCGAGCCCGCGCGACAGCGACGTCGTCTGGGTCGTGACCGACGACGGCTACGCGCCGCGCTTCGGCGCGTTGTCGGAGCTGACCTTCGTCAACGGCGAGGCGCAGCTCGAGCTGGCGCTCGAGCGCGGTTGGGGCGCGCGCATCGAAGTGCTCGAGACCGATCTGACGCCCGCGGCAGGCGTGGACGTGCTCATCGACGGCGAACGTGCGGCGCGCACGGATGCGAGCGGCGCCTGCGTGCTCCAGCGCGCGACCGCTCCGCGATCGCTCGAGCTGCGCCGTCCGGGCTGGCGCGTCGAGCTGGCGAGTCAGGTGACTCTGCGGGAGCTGGCGCGCGGCGAGAGCGGCTTCGCGCGGCTGTGGATCGCGCGCGAGTGATCTGCGCACTGCGCCACGGCGTGCAGCGACAGAAACTCGCTAGGCTCGCGAGCAGGAGGAACTCCGACATGGACGAGCAATCTTCATCCCGCGGCGGCCGCGACTCGCGCGACGGCTGGCTCAAGGTCTTCGAGGGCGACGTGTGGCGCGCGCGCATCGTGCACACCGAGCTCGAGGGCCGCGGCGTTCCGGCGCTCGTGACCGAGCCGCAGTTCTACACGCCCAATCCCGAGCTCAACGGCATCGCCGGAGGCGCGGCCTGCGTGTTCGTTCCGCCCGAGCGCCACGCGGACGCGATGCGCATCGTCGAACACGCGCCCGACTAGTCGTCGTCGCCTTCGAGCTCCAATTCGCGGCGCAGGAACTCGAGCGTGCGGCGCCAGGCGTCGAGCGACTCTTCGCGCCGGTACGTCGCGCGCGTGTCGTTGAAGAAGCCGTGGCCCGCGTCGGGGTAGGTCACGATCTCGAAGTTCTTGCAGCCCTGCTCGAGTCGCTGGCGGAACAGCGCCACGTGCTCGGGGGGAATGGTCGAGTCGCGCTCGCCGAAGAAGGCCAGCAGCGGCACGCTCAGGTTGAGCGCGTACTCGATCGGCTGCATGGGCTTGGCGGCGTTCAGCTCGGCGTAGACGAGCCGCCCGTAGAAGTCGACGACCGCGGCGACGCGCCGACTGTGGCAACCGAGCTGGTAGACGTGATTGCCGCCCATGCAGAAGCCCACCGCGGCGAGCTTGCTCGCGTCGACGTCGGAGCGCCCCGCGAGCCAGGCGAGGCCGCCGTCGAGATCGCCGAGCACGCGCCGATCGGAGAGCGCGTAGACCGCGGCCCGCACTTGCTCGGGCGTCCACTTGGGCGAGGGCTCCGCGGGCGTCGGGCGCGGACCGGGCAAGCCCTCGCGCGACCAGACTTCCACCGCCAGGGTTGCGAAGCCCTCGCGCGCGAAGCGCAGCGCGACGTCGCGCTGATGGGCGTCGACGCCGAACACTTCCGGCGCGAGCACCAACGCCGGCGCGCGCTCACCCGCGCTGGTTTGCGCCGCAGCGAACCATCCGTCGATCGACTCGCCGCCGTGTCCGGCGAAGCGAACCTGCTCGAGCACAGGCGCCATCGCGCGCGTCAGTAGGCCTTCTTCGAATCGACGTACGACTTCCAGTCGCCGCCGGTGCGCAGCTCAACGAGCAACTCGGCGAAGCGCCGCAGCTCTTCGAGCTTGGTGTAGAAGTGCGGGCTCACGCGCAGGCCGGCGTCGGGACGGTGATCGACGAGCACGCCGCGCTGTTCGAGCGCCGCGACGAAGGCCGGACCGTGCTCGTCGGGCGCGAGCTTGACGGTGAGCGAGCCGCCACGGCGCACGGGGTCGCTCGGGCTCGTGACGTCGAAGCCGCGCGCGAGCAACTCCTGGCGCAACCACTCGGTGAGCAGCACCGAGTGCTGGTGGATGCGCTCGACGCCGACCTCGAGGATCGTCTCGTAGCCCGCCGTCGCCGCGAGCAACGCCGGCACGGCCGGCGAGCCGTTCAACATGCGGCGCGCATCGGGGGCGAAGCGCTGCTCGCCCAGTTCGAACGCGAACGGAGCAGCGTGACCGGCCCAGCCGGTGATCTTGGGCGCCAGCTTGGGCAGCAGTTCGGGACGCACGTACAGGTAGCCGGCGCCCGGTCCGCCGAGCAGCCACTTCACAGAGCCGCCGCAGACCATGTCGACGCCCAGGCGCTGCACGTCCACGGGCACGACGCCGAGCGACTGGTACGTGTCGAGCAGCACCAGCGCTCCGACTTCGCGCGCGCGCGCGCAGATCGCGGCGGCGTCCTGCCGGAACGAGCTGCGGAAGAACACGTGGCTGATCGGAACGATCAACGTGCGCTCGTCGATCGCGGCGAGCAGGTCCTCGGTGGCGACCGTGCGACCGTCGCGACTCTTGACGACGTGGATCTGCGCGCCGTAGCGCTTCCACGCTTCCCACACGTACATGTTCGTGGGGAAGTTCTGGTCGGTGTAGACCACCTTGTTGCGCGCGCCGGAGAAGTCGAGGCAGCTCGCGACGATGCTCTCGACCGTCGAGACGTTCGGGTGCATCGTCACCGAGCCGACCGGCGCGTTCATGATCCGCGCGAGCAGGTTGCCGACCTGGATCGGCGTGTCCCACCAGCCCTCGGCCCACGAGCGCACGCCGCGCGTGGCCCACTGCTCCGCGTACGCGCGCAGCTTGTCGTGCACGGCCAGCGGCATCGCGCCGAGCGAGTGCGTGACGAGGTACGTCGTGCTCGCGAGGATCGGGAAGCGCGGCCTCCAGCGCTCGGCGAACTCGTCGCAGTCCTCGAGAGTGGGCGCGAAGGCCGCCGGCGCGGGCGAAGTCGAACTCATGGGGCTACTTGGCGCTTCGGGACTTGGGCAGATCGACGCCGATCGAGGCGCCGTCGGGCGCGACCAGACCGCAGGCGCGCAAGAAGGGCTCGAGGCCGACGAGGTACTCGTTCACGATCCGGGCGATCGACTTCGAGCGCAGCTTGAGAGCGATGGCGCGCGCGTCGCCGGGGCTGTCGGGTCGCCCCAGCGAGAGCAACGTGATCGAGAGCCAGCGGTTGACGAGCTGCTGCGCCAGCGGGCGATTGGTCGGCTCGGCGCAGAACTCGGCGAAGGCCGGATCCTCGGGCGCATCGAGCGCGCGCAACTCGGCGCGGCGCTGGCGCGCGATCTCGGCGAACTCGAGCACCGCCGAGTCGACGTACGCGTCCAGCGCGTGCCACGAAACGCGCTCGCACAGGAACAGGCACACCGCGAGCTCCATGCGCGTCGCGGGGTACGGCACGCGCTCCATCTTGTGGCGCACGGCCGAGACCACGTCGCCGAAGCCCTGCGCCTCGTACAGCCGCTCGAGCTCCTCGAACTGCCGCAGCGACGTGAGCAGCGCGGCCGCGATGCGCGTCTTGTCGCTGACCTCGGGGAGCAGCTTGATGCCGTGCCCGCGGATGTTGCACAGCATGAGCTGGCGGTAGGCCTGGCCCTCGAGGATGCGCTTGAAGAGACCGCGGGTCTCTTCGTCGTGGCGGGGCGGGGCGCTCGAATCGTGGGTTTCCGGCATGTCGAGTTGTTCTGACGTCACTCCGGGCCAGCGTAGCGAGCTCAGCGCCCGCTGAGCTTGTCGTCGGGGATTTCCAACCGCGCCAGCGGCTTCCCGCCGACCACGTGGCTCTCGATGATCTCGTCGACGTCCTCGGGTCGCACTCCGCCGTACCAGACCGCGTCGGGATACACGACCACGCACACGCCCTGCGCGCACTGATCGAGACAGCCGGCCTTGTTGGGACGCACCACACGTTTGAAGCCGCGCTCGTAGAGCTTGCGCTTGAAGGCCTCGGCCACCGCGTCGCCGCCGCGCGCCTTGCACGAGCCGCGCTCGTCGCCGCCGTCGCGTTCGTTGGTGCAGATGAAGATGTGTCGTTGGAACTTCGCCATGGTCGTCAGCGCGTGAGCTCGCGCGCCAGCAGCAGTTTCTGGACTTCGCTCGCGCCTTCGTAGATGCGCAAGGCCCGCACGTCGCGCCACAGGCGCTCCACGATCACGCCGCGCTTGACCCCCAGACCGCCGAAGTGCTGCACGGCCCGGTCGCACACGTACGACGCGTTCTCCGTCGCGAACAGCTTGGCGCGCGCGACTTCCAGCACGGCGCGCTCGCCGCGGTCGACGGCCGCAGCGGCCTCCTCGACGAGCAGCTCGGCCGCGCGCAGGCGCATGTCCATTTCGGCCAGATCGAAGCCCAGCCCCTGCTGCGCAGCGAGCGGCTTGCCGAACTGCACGCGGCGCTTGAGGTGCGCGATCG
The DNA here is from genome assembly GCA_938003765.1 of uncultured Planctomycetia bacterium. GTDB lineage: Bacteria > Planctomycetota > UBA1135 > UBA1135 > WYBT01. The sequence goes on along the minus strand of CALKYE010000305.1, from coordinate 29,814 downwards.
ACTCGTCCAGCGCGCGCCGCGCGAAGCCGTTGGCGGCCGCAGCGACGCTCACGCGGAAGCGGCCCAGCACGCCGAGCGCCAGATCGAGTCCGGACCCGAGCTCGCCCAGGCGCTGCGCGTCGCTCAACTCCACGCCGTCGAAACGCACGTCGCCGATCGGATGCGGCGAGGTCACTTCGAAGCGCTCCGCGACGAGGCCGGGCGAGTTCGCGGGGACCTGGAACATCGTCAGGCTCGACTTGCCGCCGTCGCCGGGCGCGCCGGCGGTGCGCGCGAGCACGGTGTAGAAGTCCGCCACGCCGGCGTTCGAGATGAACGTCTTGGCGCCGGTGAGCTTCCAACGCTCGCCGACGCGTTCCGCGCGAGTCGAGACCATGCTCAGGTCGGAGCCGGCGCCAGGTTCGGTCAGCGCGAACGCGGCCACGAGCTCACCGCGCGCGACGCGCGGCAGCAGCTCGTCCTTGAGCGCGTCCGAGCCGCCGAGCGTGATCGCGTACGAGCCCAGGCCCTGCATCACGACCATCACGTCGAGCATCGCGCTGTGGCGCGCGAGCTCGTGGCGCACGGCGCACAGCGCGCGACACGACACGTCCTTGCGCGAGGCGAGGCCGTCCAGGTGCGCGCCGCCCCACTGCTCGGGCACGCACACCTTGGGCAAGTTCGCCGCCGCGAGCACCTCGAGCGCCCGCCGCGCGCCGGCCGTCTCGTCGAGCGCGTCGATCTCGGCGGCGTGCTGCTCGCCCACCTTCCGCGCGCGCGCGCGGAACGCTTCGAGAGCCGCGGCGCTCACTGCGCTCCCTTGCGCGCCACGGCCGCGAAATCCGGCGCACGCTTCTCGAGCGAGGCCTGGTAGCCCTCGTAGTAGTCGGGGTGCTTCATGCACTCGGCCTGGATCCAGCCCTCCGCCGACATCGCCTCGGCGAGCGTCATCGAAGCCTCCGCGTTGAGCATGCGCTTGGTGACGGCCATGCCCATGGTCGGTCCCGCGGCGAGCTTGCGCGCCCACTCGAACGCGCGCGCCTCGAGTTCCTCGGGCTTGCACACTTCGTTGTAGAGGCCCATCTCGTACGCGCGCTGCGCGCTGATGAAGTCGCCGAGCATGAGCAGCTCGCTCGCGCGGCCCAGACCGACGATGCGCGGCAACAGCCACGCGGCGCCCATGTCGGCGCCCGAGAGGCCCACCTTGGTGAACAGGAAGGCGATCTTCGCTGTGTCGGCGGCCACGCGCACGTCGGCGGCGGCCGCCATCACCGCGCCCGCGCCGCAGGTCGTTCCGTTGAGCGCGGCGACGATCGGCTTCTCGCAGCGCCGCATGTTCTCGATCAAGTCGCAGGTCATGCGCGTGAACGCGAACAGGTCGGCCTCGGGCACGCCGAACAGCTTGCCGATGATGTCCTTCACGTCGCCGCCCGAACAGAACGCGCGACCAGTGCCTGTGAGCACGATGGCGCGCACGCTCGCCCGCGTGTGCAGCGCCGTGAACGCGTCGCGCAGCTCGGCGTAGGAGTCGAACGTGAGCGCGTTGAGGCGCTCGGGGCGATCGAGCCGCACGGTCGCGACACCGTCCTGCTCGCTGTACTTGAAGTGCTTGGGGTTCATGCTGTCTAGCGGCGCTTTGCGCGCGTCTTGGAGCGAGCCGGGGAACGCCGAGGCGCCGCCGCGCGCGTCACGCTCGGAAGCGGCTCGAGTCGGGCCAGGCGGCGCTTGCCCGGCTCGACGAGCTCGGGATCGAGTCCGCCGTCGAGCGCGCCGTCCGCGAAGTCGGCGTCCTTCAACTGCTGGGCGAACTCATCGGCGGTGAACAGCCCCTTGGCGATGCACAGGTCCGCCAGCGCTCGCACCGCCATCGACACGCGCCAGAGCCCGGTCTCGAGCTGCTCCGCGCGTCGCCGCGATGCTCCGCGCACGCGGGCGGAGCGCAGGTTCGCGGAGGTGATGCGCGCGTCCAGCTCGTCGATGTAGCTCCAGTACGTCTTGAAGTAGCGGTCGAGCTTCATGCGCGTCGCCCACCGTCGCGATCGGCGCTGTTGGAAGTGGATCTGCCGTCGAGCGCAAGCAGCTTGTCGTGCAGTTGCTCGCGCGTGAGCACGCCGCGCTCGATGCACAGGTCGGCGAGCGCCTTGGCGAGCAGCGACGTGCGCTCCAGGTCGGCGCGCAATTGAACGAGCGAGTCGTGCAGCGCGTCGAGCTCTTCGTCGGTGCGAGCGTCGTGCTCAGCCGTGCGGCGGTCGAGCTGGTCGAGCTCGTGGGCCGTGAACCAGTCGTTGAACATCCAACGCGCCAAACCCATTCCGCTCCTCCTTCAGCGCGCCGCGATCGCCGCCAACGCTTGGATTTCGACCTGGGCGCCGTCCTCGAGCAGCCCCTTCACTTCGACCAGCGCCATCGCCGGGTAGTGCTTGCCCACGAGCTCCTTCCAGATCGCGCCGAGCTCCTTCACGCGCGCCAGATAAGCCTGCTTGTCGACGACGTAGATCGTCAGCGACATCAAGTCGTTCGGGCCCCCGCCGGCCGCGCGCACGATCGCGACGACGTTGGCGAGCGCCTGGCGGAACTGCGCGGCGAAATCGGGCCCGCCGACGAGCCGTTGCTCGGCGTCCCAGGCGATCTGGCCCGCCACCGCCAGCATCCGAGCGCCCGCGGGCGCCAGCATGCCGTTCGAGTAGCCACGCGGCGCTTTCCAGCCGTCAACAGCGATCGTCTCGACGCTCATGAGGAGCGCGGATGATAGCGGGGCTCGCCTCCGTCGAGCTCGACCAGCGCGCCGTTCTCCGCGCCGCGGCACAGCGCGAGCACGACCTCCGCGATCTGCGCCGGCTTCACCAGCGCGCCGCCCGGGTTCTGCGCCGCGAGCATCCCGCGCGCCCGCTCCGGGGTCTTGCCGGTCTTCTCGACGATGCGCCGGATCGAGTCGTCGGTCATGGGCGAGTCGACGTAGTGCGGGCACACCACGCTGACCGCGACGCCGCTGCCCTCGAGCTCGAGCGCCGCCGCGCGCGAGTAGCCGAGCAGCGCGTGCTTGGACGCGCAGTACGCGGACACGTAGCGATAGCCGACGAGCGCCGCGGACGAGGCGATGTTCACGACGCGCCCGTAGCCGCGCGTCTTCATCGCAGGGCCGAGCGCCTCGAGCATGCGGCGCGCGCCGTGGAAATTGACCTGCATGTGCCGCTCGAACAGCGCTTCGACTTCCTCGCGCGGGAAGAGCGGCGCGCTGTGCGCGATGCCGGCGTTGTTGACGAGCCAGTCGAGCGTCCGCTCGGGTCCGACGAGCTCCGCCGCGCGCGTTGCGGCGGCGCGAACCGATGCGGGATCGGCGACGTCGAGCGCGACGGCCGCGGCCGCGCCGCCCTCGGCTCGCAGCTCGCGGGCGAGCGCTTCACAGGCCTCGAGCGTGCGCGCGCCGAGGACCACGAACACGCCATCGCGCGCGAGCCGTCGAGCGATCGCCTCGCCGATGCCGCGCCCTGCGCCAGTGATCAACGCCGCGGGTTGAGCCATCAGAACTGGAAGTAGAGGAAGGGCGAGTAGCTCACGAAGAACAGGTGGCACACCGCCACCGGGAAGGTCGCCGCCGTGGCGACGCGCGCGAGCGCGCTGCCGGCGTCGGCGATCTGCTGAGAGTTTGGCAGGAACAGCGCGATCAGCGGCGCCAGAACCAACATCACGCGCGAGAGCGGTTCGATGTCGACGCGCAGGTAGCCGGGCGAATCGGCGCCGGCGCCGGCCATGGCCCCGAGGATCGTGAAGGCCTGCTCGAAGCTCGTCGCGCGGAAGAACACCCAGCCGACGATGACGATCACCATCGTCACCAGCACCTGGCCGATGCGAGGCAGGAAGCCGTAGAGCGAACGCTTGCCCATCCAGCGCTCGAACGCGAGCCAGGCGCCTTGATACGCGCCCCAGGCGAGGAAGGTCCAGGCCGCGCCGTGCCACAGTCCGCCGAGCAGCATGGTGGCGGCCAGATTGAGGTACGTGCGCGCAGGGCCGCGCTTGTTCCCGCCGAGAGGGATGTAGAGGTAGTCGCGCAGCCAGGTCGACAGCGAGATGTGCCAGCGGCGCCAGAACTCGGTGATGCTGGTCGACTTGTAGGGCGAGTCGAAGTTGATCGGGAACTCGAAGCCGAACAGCAGCCCCAGGCCGATGGCCATGTCCGAGTAGCCCGAGAAGTCGAAGTAGATCTGCAGCGTGTACGCGACCGATCCGAGCCACGCCTCGGCCAGCGTGGGATCGGCGATGGCGTAGACCTGATCCGCGATGCTCGCGACGGAGTCGGCGACGAGCAGCTTCTTGAGGAAGCCCAGTTGGAACAGGAACGCCCCGCGCGCGAACTTTTCGAAGGTGTGCGAGCGCTCGACGAGCTGAGTGGCGAGCGTCTGGTAGCGCACGATCGGGCCGGCCACGAGCTGCGGGAACAGCGCGACGTAGCACGCGAAGTCGACGATGCGCTCCAGCGGCCTGGCGTGGCCGCGGTACACGTCGATCGAGTAGCTCATGGTCTGGAACGTGTAGAACGAGATCCCGACCGGCAGCACGATCGCGGGCCACTCGAGCGGCGCGACTCCGACCGTCGCCACCAGCGCGTTGAAGCTGTCGACGCCGAAGTTGAAGTACTTGAAATAGCCCAGCAGTCCGAGGTTCGCGACCACCGACAGGAGCAGCCAGCGCTTGCGCTGTTTCGCGAGGTCAGCCGCGCGTGCTGCGTCGCCGCTCGCCGCAGCGAGTTCGTCTCCCAGGCGCCCGATGCGCATGCCCGCGACGAAGTCGAGCAGCGTGCTGAACAGCATCAGCAGCACGAAATCGACGCGCCACCAGCCGTAGAACACGTAGCTCGCGAGCGTCAGCCAGATCGAGCGCCAGCGCTTGGGCGCGAGGTAGTAGACGCCCAGCACCAGCGGCAGGAACCAGAACAGGAAGATCTGGCTGGTGAAGATCACCGTCCGACCTCCAGCCGCTCGTCCGCGCTGCGCCAGAGTTCGAGCGGCGAGAGCTTGAAGTTCGTCGGAGCGTCGAGGATCCGCACGCGTACGCGTCGGACGAGCGCCGCATCCGGAGCGACGATCGGGAGCAGGACCCGGTTGGGAAGCTCATGGCGCAACACGACGAAGGACTTGGGATCACTCGCGGGCGTGTCGGCGCCGCCGTCGAACACAACTCGGTGGACTCCGCTTCCCGCGACCTGCAGTTCGTAGCTGAGGCGCAGACTCCCGTCGCCGACGACGGGCGTCTCGAGTTCGAAGACCAGCTCGGCGCCGACACCGGAGCAGTAGCCCTCGAGCAGCGCTTCGCTCTGCGCGCTGATGTGCGCGCCGTGCTCCGTGCGCCTCGCAATGCGCAGCGGCGAGGAGACCAGCGGACCGGGCGCGGCGGACGCCTCGAGAAGCGCGTTGAGCGGATCGAGCAGCGCATCGGCCTGCGAGACCAGGAACTCCTCGGGGAACTCCCACACCAGCACGGCGGGGAACTCGCGCTGACCGAGCAGCAGCTCCTTGGCGAGGTCCATCATGCGATAGCCGCCCGCGTGCCCCTCGCGCGTGCGGTTCTCGACCTCTCGGCCCAGCTCCGCGGACAGCAGCGACGCGACGAAGAAGCCCGCCGAAAAGCTGGTGCCAACGAGCACGACCGGTTGGGGCGTGCTCGAGCCCAGCTCCGCGGCGAGCGGAGTCCGAGGATCGGCGGCGACGAGCGGCGTGCGATCGACCGTGAATCGCTCGAGCAGCGGACTGTCCGGCGCAAACCCGAGCATTCGCACCAGCGCGCCGCTGAAGCGCCCCGGCGGACGCGACACGATCTCACGACGAACTGGTTTGCCTGGCAACGTGCGGTCCTTGAAGCGCTCTCGCACGCGCGCGGCGACCTCGCGGGCCGCGATCAAGGCGCCGGGGTGATCCCAGTGGTCGTCGTTCGGAAGGTAGACGCGTTCGGTGGAGGCCTGAAGCGGCTTCAAGAGGTCGACGCAGGCGAGCCCGGCCTGGGTCAGGCTGGCCAGAATGCGCCCATAGACGGGCCGGTAGCGCGCGCGAACGCTGTCGGGCAGCTTGTCGGCATGCACCGCCGCCTTGCGCGGGATCACCAGCAACTCCACGGCGGCGCCGTGCGCCTCGAACCACCGCACGACCGCGGCGACGGTCGCGCACGTCTCGTCGAGATGCGCCATCCCGTACGCCGGCGGGTACTCGCGCGTGTGAGCCGAGAGGAACAGCCAGTCGTCCTTGCCGAGGATCACGCGCGGTGTCACGGCGCCGAGCGCGCGGAACATCGCTTCGCTGTACTGCGGGCGGATGCGCTCGGTCAGAGCGGCCTGCCTCTCGAGCCTGGACTCGAGTTCCTTGGCCGCGCGGCCGTTGCGCACCGCGTCGAAACTGAACGCGCTGCTGAGACCGGCGCCGGGCCACTTCGCGTGCGCCAGTTCGTGGATCGGCGCGCCGACGATCACGAGCGCCAGGGCCGCGATCGAAGTCCAGGCGCCGACGCGCGAGAGGGGCGTGGAGGGCAAGCGAGTGGAACGAGTCGGGACCGGCGCGGCCAGGCTCACCCGCGACGCGCGACGACGAGCCGAACTCGAAAAGATACGCGACGCGGCGCGCTCGAGTCGACGCTCGGCGCACGCTGCGCGTCGCGAACGGCAGCGCGTCGACATTGTCGTCAGCGTCGCTCGAAGACCGCGAAAATCCTGCGCGCTCGCGGCCTCGCGCGGCGCGATGTAGCCCCCTTGAAACGCTCTCGGCCCGCCGCGCGACGCGGGTAGACTGAAGGGCTCACGTGATCTTCGCTAGCGCGATCTTCCTGTACTGGTTCCTGCCGCTGTTCCTGGCGGGCTACTACCTAGCGCCGAAGCGGCTGCGCTCGGCCTGGATCACGATCGGCAGCTTCGTGTTCTACGGCTGGTGGCGGCCGGACTTCGTGCTCCTCATGGTCGCGTCGACGCTGCTCGACTACACCTGCGGCTCGAAGATCACGGCTGCGCAGGCGCGCGGCGAGAACGGCCGCGCCTGGGTCACGCTCTCGTGCGTCGCGAACCTCGGCCTCCTGGGCTACTTCAAGTACGCCAACTTCGGAGTCGAGACGCTGAACGCCGCGCTCGCGGCGATGGGCTACAAGCAGGTCGCGTGGACGGCCGTGGTGCTCCCGGTGGGCATCTCGTTCTACACCTTCCAGACCATGAGCTACACGATCGACGTGTACCGCAAGGTCGCCCCGCCCGCGCGCAACATCGTCGACTTCGCGAGCTTCGTCTCGCTCTTCCCGCAGCTCGTGGCCGGGCCGATCGTCCGCTACAACACGGTCGCGGAGCAACTCGTCGAGCGCACGCACACGCTCTCGAAGTTCTGGCGCGGCGTGCTGTACTTCCAGGCGGGCCTCGCCAAGAAGGTGCTGATCGCCGACTTCGTCGCGCCGCTGGCCAACGAGGCCTTCGCCGACGCGGGTCTGGGAGCGCTGGACGCGTGGATCGGAACGGTGGCCTACACGTTCCAGATCTACTTCGACTTCTCGGGCTACTCGGACATGGCGATCGGCCTGGGGCTGATGCTGGGCTTCGCCTTCCCGATCAACTTCGACCAGCCCTACCACTCACGCAGCATCACCGAGTTCTGGCGCCGCTGGCACATCTCGCTGTCGACGTTCCTGCGCGACTACCTCTACATCCCGCTGGGCGGCAATCGCCTCGGGCCGGTGCGCACCTACGTGAACCTGGCGGCGACGATGCTGCTCGGCGGCCTGTGGCACGGCGCGGCCTGGACCTTCATCGCGTGGGGCGCGTACCAGGGTTTCTGGCTGATCGTCGAGCGCCTGAGCGGCAAGTCCTCGCTCTACGCGTGGGCCCCCAAGCCGGCGCAGATCGCGATCACCTTCGTGCTGGCGATGTTCGGCTGGGTGCTGTTCCGCGCGACGAGCATGTCGGGCGCGCTCGACCACATGGCCGCCATGCTCGGCGCCGCTGGTGAGAGCGAGCGCTCGCTGACGGTCCTGCCGATCCACTGGGCCGCGCTGGCGCTGGCGGCCGTCGTCGCCTGGGGCTTCCCCACCACGCAGGAGCGCGTGCACCGCGCCAGCGCGCCCTGGGTGCTCGCGCTCCAACCGATCTTCCTCCTCGCGCTCGTGCAACTGCACTACGAGAACGATGTCCCCTTCCTCTACTTCCAGTTCTAGGGCCAGTTCTGAGGCGCCCGTGCGCGCCCGCCCCAGACTGGTGGGGCCGGACGACGTGATCCTCGTGCCCGAGGACGCGACGGGCGCGCGTCGCATGCTCGCGCTGCTCACGCTCGTCGTGTTCTTCGCAGTGTGCATCGGCACGCTCGTGGTCGACATCGTCTGGCCGGCGCCTCGCCCGATCGCGATCGGCGCCGAACTCGAGCGCGAGCGGGCGCTGGAAGCCAACGCGCGCTTCCTCGACGGCTCCCTCGCCACGCACACCGAGCGCGAGATGCGCATGAGCTCGCGCGTGCGACGCACCGTGGCGAGCCCGTACGCGCTGTGGCTGTACCAGCAACTCGGCTACACGCACGGTGAGATCGTGTCCGGCCGGGACGGCTGGCTGTTCTCGCGAGGACGGACGGCGGCGAGCTTCCGCGACGAGGGACTGCGCTCGCACCTCGACAACGCGCTCGGCCTCCTCGCCGCGCTCTCGCGGCGTGTGGAGGACGCGGGCTCGCGGCTGGTCGTGCTGCCGATCCCTCGCAAGGAGTTCGTCGCCCAGGAGTTCCTCCCGACCGGGCTGGACGTCAAGCCGTGGGTCGAGGCGTACGTCGTCGATGGACTTCGCGAACGCGGCGTCGAGGTCGTCGACCTCGCGCAGGCGTGGAAGGACAGAGCACCGGCTGAGCTCTACCACGTCGCGGGCTCGCACTGGACCAGCGAAGCGGAGTGGCTGTCGGCGCAGGCGGTCGCGCGCGTGCTCGGACGCGAGGTCGACGCCGACCAGCGCAGCACCGAACTCGTGGTGCAGCCCGTGGCGCCGCCCGAGTGGGACCTGCTGACGATGGCGGGCGTCGACGTCGAGCAGGCGCGCGCGGCCGTGAACACCGGCGGACTGCCGCTCCACCAAGTGCTGGAGCGCGGCACGGCGACGCGCGCGATGAGCGAGAACACGATCGGGAAGGCGCAGATCGCCGTCGTGGGCACGAGCTTCACGGCCGAGCGCGCCTTCTGGCGCCTGCTCAGCCACGTGATCGACGAGCAAATTGCGCGGGCCAGCGAACTGGGCGGCGAGCCCTCGCGGTCGCTCGTCACGCTGCTCTCCGCGCGCGACGGCGTTCCGCCGCCCATCGTGGTGTTCGAGCTCCCGATCCACCTGGCGTTCGTCGGCGCGCCCTTCCCGGGGCTCGACGCGCTGACCTCGCGGCTCCCGACGCCGCCGCTCGTCGAGCTCGCGGAGCTGCGTCAACCGCCGGGACTGAAGCAAGCGCAGTCGCGCCTGAGTCCGGCGCGAACGCTGGTCGCGCTCTGGCCGGCCGAGATTCTCGCGCACGACGGCTGGGGCGATGTGCTGCTGCGTTTGCGCCGAACGGCGAGCGACGCCGCGCTCCGCATGCACCTGCGAGTGGGGAGTCAATGGCGCTCGTACACCTGGCGAGCCGGCGAGAGCGAGCTGTGCCTGCCCGTCGTCGGCGCAGACACGCTGAATGCGCCGGAGATGCACTTGTTCGCGAGCGCCGTGAGCGGAAACGCTGCGCTCGACCTCGCGGGCGCCGACCTCGTCGCGCGCGGAACTCGCGTCGGTGACGAGATCGCACAGGTCGTTGCGAAAGACAGCGCGGGCGTCTGGCGCGCGCCGTTGACGTCGAACGCCGCCGGCGGCGACGCGCTCGTGCTCCGCGTCGTGCAACCCGAAGCCGAGGCCGGCGCGGTTCGCGCGCGCCTCGTGGCTCGTCGCGCCGACGAGATCGTGTTCTCGCGCGAGTTCCGCGTGCGCACGGGCGAGACGCTGGCCGTGCTGGAGCTCCCCGAAGCCGCGCGCGCGCCCGACGTGGAGCTGGCCGTCGAGTGCGACGAGCGCCGCATCGTCGTCAAGTCGGGCTTCGCGCTGCGCAACGCGCCGCAGTAGCGCTCGCGCCCGCGCGCCGGCGGTGCGCGCGAGGAGGACACGGTCTATCCCGTGGGCTGCGCCCGAGGTCTGCGCCTCCATCCAACTCGCGCGGAGCCGCGGAGGTCGCCCGCTGCGTCCCAAGGCCGGGCTGGCCCCTCGCGGGCGGACTTCGGTCGCGGCGAGGGCCGGTCGAAGTGGAACGCGGAGAGTCCTACTCAGCCCACCTCGAATCCCATGAGCCACCCGCACCTGTCCGATTCCCGCGCGACCGACAACCAACGTGCATCTGCGGCCGAGTTGATGCAGGCGGATCCGGACGCCGGCGCCGACATCTACAGCGCCTACCAGCGCATCGCCGGCGGGATCGAAGGGTGGTTCGGCGAAGGCGCGATCGCGGTCTGGGACGCGCTGCTCGACTTCCAGCGACGCTCGCGCGTCAGCGGGCACATGCTCGAGATCGGCGTGCACCACGGCAAGTCCGCCGCGCTGATGGCGATGCACGCGCAGCCGGGCGCGAAGGTGATCCTGGTCGACCACCAGTTGAAGACGGCCAAGATCGAGCGCGCGCTCTCGGCGGCGCAGCCCGCGGCCGGCGTGGAGTTCATCACGGTCCACGGCGACTCGCGCGAGCTGGGCGTGAATCCGCTGGTCGTGCAGACCTACCGGCAGCACCGCTGGATCCACATCGACGGCGAACACTCGGCCGGCGCGATGACGAACGACATGCGCATCGCCAACCAACTGCTCGCGAGCGATGGCGTGCTGGTGATCGACGACTTCTTCTCGTGGCTGTATCCGCAGGTGACCGAGGCCGTGCTGCGCTACGTGCGGCAGAACCCGGACGACTTCTCGTTGTTCCTGTGCGGCTTCAACAAGGCGTACCTCGCGCGGCCGCACTACGTGCACAACTACCTGCGCTTCTGCGCCGAGGAACTGCCCGAAGGGCTCCAGGCGCGCGGCCAGGAGACCACCGTCGGCAAGACGACCTACCCGGCGGAGATGAACGTCTTCGGCGTCGGTCCGCGCTTCCAGGGCAAGGCGCTTCGCGGGCCGGACTGGGAAGACACGCTGATCCGCTATTGAGCGGACAGCGTCGCGACGCACTCGCTGCCGCGCGGCTCGGGTCGACGGACTCGACCGCGCTCCGCCGCGCGCAGCTCGCAGCTCGGCGCGTCGTCGTTCAGTTCTCGAGCCAGATGAAGCCGCGGCGCGCGGCGTCGGCGCGATAGGCGGCGCGCGCCTCGCGCGCAGAGATCTCGGCGGCGGCCGCGGCGCGGCGCGACTCTTCGTCCATGCGCTGGAAGCGCGCGCGCTGTTCGCGCTCGGCCGCGGCGACCATGTCGAGCCACTGGCTGTGGTGCGCCGCCTCCAGACGCGCGCGCAACTCCTGCGTGGGCGCACGCTCCACCGCGGCGCGCAGCAACCCTTCGAGCTCGACGTCGGAAACGCGGCCCTTGGCTTGGGTTTGGAGGTGCTCGACCCAGCCCTCGAAGCCCAACTGGTAGGCCATCGAGTGCGCATCGTCGAAGCGACCCGCTGCGAGGTGCGCGCGGTAGCGCTGGCCCGCCTCGAAGCGTTCGAGCAATTCGCGATGGCGCTGCAGCTCCATACGCGCGGCGGCGTCGAAGCCGCCCGACGTGCGCCACAGCGCGTCGTACGTCTCGCGCGGGATGCCGCTCGAGACCGCGAGCCGGCGACCGACCTCGCGGCAGTAGCGTTGGTACAGAGCGCCGCCCTGCGCGAAGTATCCGGCGCTCCAGTGCGCGAGGCGTTCGACGTTGCCGTCGCCGCGGCGCAGCTCCCAGTCGAGGCGGTAGGCCTGCGCCAGCGAGAGTTCGGATTGAAGCGTGGTCGTCTGCGCGTGACCGACGGGGATCACGAGCTTCTTCAAGCGCGCGTCGATGGCCTCGACCGCGCGATCCGCTCCGGCGTGGTCGCCGGCCTGCAGCGCGTCGAAGTACGCGAGCTGATGCCGCGCGATCTCATCGAACAGCGCGCGCGCCTCGTCGACCGAGCGCTGCAGCGCCGCGACCTCGCGCTCGCGTTCGGCCTGCTGCGCGGCCCGCAGTTGCGCCAGCTCGGCGCGCCTGCGCTCGACGAACGGCAGCACGCCCGCCCACAAGGTCGCGGTGGCCTCGTCGGAGCTCGCGGCCGTGAACGGACCCTGCAGCCGGCCCGCGAGGTGCGCGAACAGCACGTACTCGGCGCCCGGCGAGTTCTGACCGGCGAAGATCACCGACACTTCCGCGCCGAGCTGCGCATCGGCGTACTGCGCGGGCGTCGAACGCGCCTGCGCCATGGCGAACGTCGCGTCGCGCATCAGCACGCGCGTCGCGTCCGGCGCGGGCTCGAGGATCGTCAGGGGGCCGTCGGCGTGCTTCGCGAGGACGACGACACAGCTCTCGCGCGCGATGGCCCACACCTGCTCCCACGGACCGGGGAGGATCACGCCGCCCACGCCGACCAATGCGCGCGCGTTGTCCAGTCCGAACACGCCCTGCGCCGCTGCGCTCGCGCGCGAGAGGTCGATGAACTCGCCGGAGTTCTGAGCGTAGTCGACGATCTTGCCGCGCACGTTGAGCGCGCCGTCGACGAGCACGGCGCCGCCGCTCGCGGGGCTCTCTGCGATGCACTCGGGTCCGCCGCCGATCGGTCGCAGCGAGTTGGACGCCACCTCGAGCTCGCCGAGCCTCGCGCCGTCGGCCGCATGCGCTCGAAGCAGTTGCGTTCCGGCGCGCTCGACGACCGTGCGGTAGCTGCCGTCGGAGTTGATCAGCACCTCGTCGAATCGATCGCCTTGCGGACCGCTGTCACCCACCAGGTACCAGCCTCGCGCCAAGTGACGCTGCTCGTCGCGACTGTCGATGGGCTCGCCCGGATCGAACGCGAACACGCGGCCGGCGCCGGTGACGCGCACGCGCGCCTGTCCCTGCGAGTCGACGAGCGGCGTCGTCGTCAGCCACGGAGTGAGCGCGCGACCCGACGCGCCCTGCAACTGCCAGGCGCGATGCACACCGCCGGAGTGCTCCCCCACCTGGCCCTGTCGCATGTGCACGATCAGTGCGCCGTGCGCAGGCAGCGCGTACGGCGTCGGATAGGTCTGCGAACCGACGACCGCCCCGCTCGAGTCGGGATCGAACTTGGAGGCGCAACCGGCGCTGAGCGTGAGAACGAGGAAGAGAACCGCGGAGGTGCGAAGTTGGAGTGAGCGCATCGGGGGGGGGGCGTCGGCAAGGCGTGGGGGGACGCGACGCTATCGGCCGGCCGCGATCGGCCACGTGAGTTGAGGGCGCGCGCGACGAAGCTGCGCGATGTTCGAGCCCGCGCCGGCACGGGTCGCGGAGCACGGCGACGCCGCCCCACGCGGATCTGCGCGAACGCAGAGCTGCGAATCGCGCGGCTCAGGCGCGGCGACGCGCGAAGTCTCTTCGGGCGCGGCGGCGAGACGCCGTCGGCGCGCGGCTAACCTGTCGCCCGTGAGTCTCCCTGCGAATGAGCCGCGCGGTCGCGCGCACCCGATTCCGCCGACGCGCTGGCCCTCGCGCGAGGAGGCTGCGGCGAGCGTGCTGTTCAGTCCCGCCCGCCTCGGCGCGCGCACGTCGCGCACGCGCACCTGGGTGCCGGCGATGGTGCCGTGGCGAGCGAGCGAAGAGGGCTTCGTCACACCGGACGTGCGCGACTGGTACCGGCGCTTCGCCGACGCGCGCCCGGGAGTGCTCGTGCTCGAGGCCACGGGCATCCGCGACGTGCCGAGCGGCCCGCTGCTCCGCATCGGGCACGAGCGCTTCGTGCCGGGCCTGCGCGAGCTCGCGAGCGACATCCGCCGGCACAGCGACGGCCAGACGCTCGCGCTGGTGCAGATCATCGACTTCCTCGCCGTGCGGCGGCGTCCGCCGCTGGAGAAGTTCGTGCTGCGCTTCCTCGAACTCACGCGCGCGCACCGCGAGGGCCTCGAGCGGTTGGGTCACAGCGACGCAGCGCGCGCCAGCGACGACGAAGTGCGCCGCGCTCTGCTCGCGCTCGAGCACGCGGACCTGCTCGCGTTGCTCGCGCCGCGCGAGCGAGAGGCGCTCGAGTACGGCTACCGCGAGCGCGTGAGCGACACGCACCTCGCGCACATCGCGGAGCTGCCGCGCACGTTGCCCGCTCTGTTCGCGCGCGCGGCGACGCACGCGAAAGAGGCCGGTTTCGACGGCGTCGAGCTGCACTACGCGCACGCGTACACGATGGCCTCGCTGCTCTCGCGCACGAACCAGCGCGACGACGGCTACGGCGGTTCGCCCGAGGGTCGCGTGCGCCTGCCGCTCGAAGTGTTCGCCGCAGTGCGCGCGGCGGTCGGCCCGGAGTTCATCGTCGGGTGTCGCTTCCTGGGCGACGAGATCATCGACGGCGGCAGCCGCGTCGAGGACGCGTGCTACTACGCCGAAGCCTTCGCGCGCGCCGGCTTCGACTTCCTCTCGCTCTCCGCGGGCGGCAAGTTCGACGACGCCAAGCAACCCAAGGTCGGCGCGGCCGTGTACCCCTACACCGGCCCGAGCGGGCACGAGTGCATGCCCACCGTGCGCATCGACGACGCGCGCGATCCCGGCTCGCGCGGGCCGTTCGGCCGCAACTTGCGCCTCTCGCGCGCGGTGCGCGAGCGCGTGCGTGCGGCGGGCTTCGACACGCCCGTGGTGGGCGCGGGCGGCGTCAACAGCTTCGAGCTCGCCGAACAGGCGCTGGCGACGGACGCCTGCGACTTCGTCGCCTCCGCGCGACAGTCGCTGGCCGACCCCGACTGGTGGCGCAAGATGGAAGAGGGTCGAGGCGCGCTCGTGCGCCGCTGCGAGTTCACCAACTACTGCGAGGGACTCGATCAGCAGCACAAGCAGGTCACCTGCAAGCTGTGGGATCGCGACCTCGAGGCGCCGATGCCGTGGCCCAGCGCCGGCGGCGCGCCGCTGCCGCTCTCGAACGACTCGAAGCGACGCCTCATCGCTCCGTAGCTGCGCTCCGCGCGCGTGAACACGCGCAGGGCGCCAGCCGCTCGCGCGACGGACGCCCTGCGTGGGGGAGCAGCTCTGGGGGAGTCTGTTTCGCTCGCGCTCAGCGCATGAGCGCAGCGAGGTCGTTCACGGCCTTCTCGAACTTGGCGATCTCGGCCTTGATCTCTTCGGGCTTGGAGTTGGCGGGGAAGATGCTGTTGGCGTTGCCCCACACGACCAGGGTCGAGCTGAGCTGCTCGAGCTGCGGCAGCTCGCGCATGTCGACGCCTTGGACCGGAATGCCACGCTGCTTCATGAACAGCACGATGTTGGTGATGTTCTGCGTGAGGTTGCGCGCAGCGGTGATCATCTTGTTGTCGAGATCCTTGCGGCCCGACTCGGGGCCGTCGGCCATGCGCTTGAGCTCGCTGATCGCCGCCGGAGTGCGCGCCAGCACGCCCCTGAGGATCTGCGGGATCTGATCGGCGACCGTCTTCATCCGCGCGAGCACGTCGTTGTAGTCGGCCATGATCGGCGTCGCGAGGCTGTTGGCGTTCAGCGACACGCCCAACTGGTCCGCCGTCTTCGCGATCTGCGCCACGTGCGACGTCGAGGACGACGGGATCAGCTTGTTGCTCTTGAACTTCGTCTCCGCGGCCTTGGCCACGTCACGCAGCTTGTAGAGCGCTTCGACGAACTGCCTCAGGTTGCCGGTGATCTCGCTCTTGGCGTCGTTCAGCCGGCGGTCCCAGTCGACCTTGGTGAAGCTGTTGACGCCCGGCGCGTTCTTGGCGAGCTCGAGCTTCTGCCACTGCACCGCGGCGAAGCGGCGTTCACACTCGGCGGCGGCCTCGCCCACGCCGGTCTTGCCGGCGATCTTGGCGATGGTCCCCTTCTTCGAATCCCAATCGTTCTTCTTGAGGATCTGCGGATAGTCGGGTCGGGCGTAGGGCATGACTTCGGACTCTGTGCCTCGGGGGTTGGGGCGGTGTCGCCGTGTCTCGCGACGTTGAGGGGCGTCACGGGGCTCCACTCGGACGCCCGCTAGCCGCTCCGATGCTCGGAGCGGACGCTGGAAATCGCAACCCGCTACTCGCGATCAGGCCAAGCCGCCGTTGACGGCGAGCACCTGAGCCGTCACGTACGCCGCTCCGTCGCTGAACAGGTACTGCACGGCCGCGGCGACCTCCTCGGGGCGGCCGAAACGCCGCAGCGGGATGCGCTCGAGCACCTCGTCGCGCGGGATCTGCGCAGTCATGTCCGTCTCGATCAGCCCGGGGGCCACGCAGTTCACCGTGATCGAGCGCTTGGCGAGTTCCTGCGCCAGCGACTTCGACGCGGCGATCAGCCCGGCCTTCGACGCGGCGTAGTTCGCCTGCCCGCGGTTGCCGTTCTGCCCCGAGATCGAGGTCATGACGACGATGCGCCCGCCCGCGCGGAGCTGCACCATCGGCATGACCAGCGGCTGCACGACGTTGTAGAAGCCGTCGAGGTTGGTGGTCAGCACCCGGTCCCAGGCCTCCTCGGTCATCGCCGCGAACGGCCCGTCCGCGGTCACGCCGGCGTTGAGCACGACGCCCCAGAACCCGCCGAACTCCGCCAGCTCGGCCTCGAGCGCGGCGCGCGTCGCAGCGCGATCCGCGACGTCGAAGCGCAGGGTGCGCGCCGACCCGCCGGCCGCCTCGATCTCGCTCCGCACGGCCGCGGCGGCGTCGTCGCGGTCGCGGTAGTTGAGGACGAGAGCGAAGCCGGCGCGCGCCAGCTCCAGCGCCACGGCGCGGCCGATGCCTCGGCTCGCGCCCGTGACCAGAACTCTGCGCGGCGCGCTCAATCGTCGACCTGCGTGATGGCGATCTCGAACTCGATCTCGCCGCCCGTCACGCTCTCGGACTTGATGGTCATGTCGTTGAAGGTGCGCTCGCTGGACTGCTCGATCTCCATCGAACCCTCGAGTTCGAGCAACACGGGCCGCTTGGCCGCCGGATCGAACAGCAGGCGCCCCTTGAGCTCCACCGAGTAGGTGTTGGAGACGAGCGCGAACGACGGCGCCGGATCGAACGCGCGACCGCGTCCGCCCCCGCCGAACTCCGGCTGCGGCATGTCGCCGCTGCCCTTGATCTCGAGCTTGATCTCGACGCACTCGACGCCGTCGTGCTCGACGAGCTCTTCGGCGCGCTCGGCTTTGCCCTCGAGCTGGGCGATCGAGAGGATCCCGCCTCCGCCGCCCGACATCCCGCCGCGCGGCCGACCGCGACCGCGCTCGCCGCCTTCGCCGCCGCTGGGCGGCTCGGGCAGCGCGAACAGCGCCTTCTGCACGTCCAGCGCCAGTCCGCGCTGGATCGCCGCGTGGTCGAGGTCCCAACTGGTCTCGTCGCCCTCGGGCAGGAAGGCGTCGAGGAGCAGCGGCAACGTGTGGCCGGCGAGCGCGTCTTCCTCGGCGTCGCCGTCCACCGCCTTGACCTCGATCTCGTCGCCGGACTTGGTCAGCTCGAGCGTGACTCCGGCGAGGCGCGGCTTCATGGCCGACTCGCTCTGGCGGTCGCCGAAGGTCGTCGTGGACTCGTTGGCGAGGTCCTCGAACACGCGCCGCACCTTGATCGGCGAGCCGTCCTTGTGCTCGAGCGCGGTGTCGACGTACGTGATCTGCCGCTTGTTGGTGCTGCTCATTCCTCCGCCGAAGTCCACGGGCTCGCCATTGCGCTCCATGCGCATGGACTTGACCTCGGTGTCGAGCGACGACGAGATCGAGACGCGCAGCGAGCGCTGCTTGGTGTAGTCGGTGGCGAGCGAACCGCCGAGACAGACGAGGGCGACGCCGGAGACAACGAGGGACTTCATCGAACGCCTCTTTCGAGGATCGGGCCGAGTGGAGGGCCGCAACGGCGGCCGGGGGCGGTGATGGTACGCGTCAGGCGCGAAGAGGGAACTGCTTAAGGAATGCGCGCGCGTGCGGCGCAGCGCGCCGTATCCTCCGACCGCCCATGCCGCGCTTGGCCAACATCCTGGTCGAGGGGGTCTCCGTCGGTGGACTGGAGACCTTCATCGACTGCCCCGAGTGGAAGCTCGGGTTCGACATCGGGCGCTGCCCCGACGTCGCGGTGAACCGCCCGACGATCCTGTTCACGCACGCGCACATGGACCACATGGGCGGAGTCGCGTGGCACGCGGCGACGCGCCACCTGCGGCGCGCCGGCGCGCCGACCTACGTGGTGCCGCGCGAGAACGAGGTCGCGTTCGCCGAGTTGTTCGAGGTGTGGCGCCGCCTCGACCGCAGCGAACTCGCGCACCGCCTCGTTCCGCTGGGGCCGGGCGAGGAGTTCGAGCTGCCCAACAAGCTCCTGGTGCGTCCGTTCCGCGCCTACCACCGCGTTCCGTGCCAGGGGTACGGCATCTGGTCGCGCCGCCGCAAGCTGCGGCCGGAGCACGTCGGCAAGAGCGACGAGCAGATCCGCGCGCTGCGCGAGAGCGAGGGCGAGGATGCGTTCGATCCGCTCGAAGTGCCCGAGCTGGCCTTCACCGGCGACACGTTGATCGAGGTGGTCGAGCGCACCGAGGTCGTGCGCAAGGCGCGCGTGCTGGTGATGGAGGTCACGTTCCTCGACGAGCAGGTCAGCGTCCAGCAGTGCCGCGAGAAGGGCCACATCCACCTGGACGAGGTGCTCGAGCGCGCGGACCTGTTCGAGAACGAAGCGCTGCTCTTCACGCACTTCTCGTCGCGCTACAGCGCCGAGCGCATCGTCGAGATCCTCGAGCGTCGGCTCCCGCCTTCGCTGCGCGAGCGGGTCACGCCGCTGCTGCCGCGCGACTGAACGCGTTCAGCGCGGCGAGCGGATCGCGTCGACCAGCTTGGCGAGGTGCTCGGGCGGCGGCGGCGTGAAGCGCGCGACGAGCGCCGCGACGCCGAAGTTGACCAGCGCGCCGATCACGCCGATCCCTTCGGGTGAGATGCCCCACCACCAGTGCTCAGCCGTGTTGAGCTCCGGGTGGACGAACTTGAAGCGCACGATGTAGCTCGAGGTGAACGCCAGTCCGGCGAGCATCCCGCAGATCGCTCCGGCGGCGTTCATGCGGCGCGAGAACACGCCGAGCAGGATGGTCGGGAAGAAGCTCGACGCCGCCAGGCCGAAGGCGAAGGCCACGACCTGCGCGACGAAGCCGGGCGGGTGGAGACCGAGGTAGCCCGCGACGAGCACCGCCACCGCGGCCGAGATGCGCGCGAAGACCAACTCGCCGCGCTCGGTGATCGACGGCCACAGCGCGCCCTTGAGGAGGTCGTGGCTGATCGAGGTCGAGACGACGAGCAGCAGTCCCGCGGCAGTCGACAGCGCGGCCGCGAGTCCGCCCGCAGCCACCAGTCCCGCGACCCAGTCGGGCAGGCCGCCGATCTCCGGGCTGGCGAGCACGAGGATGTCGCGATCGACGACGAGTTCGTTGTGCTGCGCGTCGCCCAGGTGCTGCACCAAGCCGTCGCCGTTCTTGTCGTCGAAGCGGATCAGGCCCGTGCCCTCCCACTTCTTGAACCACGGCGGCATCTGCTCGTACGGCCGGCCCGCCACCGACTCCAGCAGGCTCGTGCGCGCGAACACTGCGATCGCCGGCGCTGTCGTGTAGAGCAGCGCGATGAACAGCAGCGCCCATCCGGCCGAGGAGCGCGCGTCGCGGACCTTGGGCACGGTGTAGAAGCGCACGATCACGTGCGGCAAGCCCGCGGTGCCCGCCATCAGCGCGGCCGTCACGCACAGCATGTCGAGCATGCCGCCGCCGCCTTCGGAGTAGCTCGCGAAGCCCAGTTCGCGCTGCAGCCCATCCAGTCGATCGATCGCGCTGCGCCCGGCCTCGTCGAGCGCGCCCAGCCCCCACTGCGGCACGGGCGTCCCCGCGATCCGCAGCGACAGGAAGATCGCCGGCACGAGGTACGCGAAGATCAGCACGCAGTACTGCGCGACCTGCGTGTAGGTGATGCCCTTCATGCCGCCGAGCACCGCGTAGAACAGCACGATGGCCATGCCGATCCACACGCCCGCGTCGATCGAGACCTCGAGGAAGCGGCTGAACACGATGCCCACGCCGCGCATCTGTCCCGCGACGTAGGTGAACGAGACGAACAACGCGCACAGCACGGCGACGACGCGCGCCGCCTGCGAGCCGTAGCGATCGCCGACGAACGCGGGCACGGTGAAGCGTCCGAACCTGCGCAGGTAGGGCGCGAACAGCAGCGCGAGCAGCACGTAACCGCCGGTCCATCCCATCAGGTAGACCGAGCCGCCGTGGCCCAGCGCCGCCACCATGCCGGCCATCGAGAGGAACGAGGCCGCGCTCATCCAGTCCGCCGCCGTCGCCATGCCGTTGACGACCGGGTGCACCGCGCCGTCGGCGACGTAGAAGTCGCGCGTCGAGCGCGCCTTGGCCCACCACGCCAGTCCGACGTACAGCGCGAACGACACGCCGACGAGCACGAAGGTCCAGGACTGCACGCTCACGGAGTCACTCCTCGTAGCAGCCCAGGCGCCTCTCGAGCCGCGCCATCAACACGACGTACACCGCGATGAGCGCGACGAACACGTAGATCGAGCCCTGCTGCGCGAACCACAGTCCGAGCTTGAAGCCGGTCCCCGGCAGGCGCCACTGATTGAGCCACGGCGCGAGGATCACGCCGCAGCCGAACGACACGGCGCCCCAGATCGAGAGCAGCGCGACGAGGTAACGCAGGTTCGCGCGCCAGTAGAGCTTCGAGTCCTGCTCGTTCATCTCACTTCGCCTGCCCCGCTGCATCGAGCGCGCCGCGCACGGCTTCCAACAGCGCGTCCGCGATCCGCTGATTGCCCTTGTCGCCGAAGTGGTACGAGTCGAGGTACAGGTGCTCGCGGCCGTGGTCGGCGTCGAACAGCGGCGTGAGGTCGGCGAAGCTCCAACGCTGGAGCTTCAACTCGCGCATGCGTCGGCGCATCTGCTCGAAGCAGGCCACGAAGTAGCTCGGCTCGCCCTCGGGAGGCGCGCGACGCGAGCTCTCGGTCACGTGGAGGCAGGGCTGCAACGCGACG
The DNA here is from genome assembly GCA_938003765.1 of uncultured Planctomycetia bacterium. Classification (GTDB taxonomy): domain Bacteria; phylum Planctomycetota; class UBA1135; order UBA1135; genus WYBT01. The sequence continues at coordinate 8,782 of CALKYE010000305.1, read as the reverse complement.
ACGTAGCTGGCCCCCGCGGCGGCGCTCGCGTACCACGACAGGCGCTGGTTGCGTTCGAAACGCACGCCGACCTCGCCCGGATCGACGGGCTCGCTCGCGAGAGGTGCGACGTCCGCGGCAGGCGCGCGTCCCGCCGCTTCGAGCGCCGCGTCGTGCAACAAGCGGAAGTACTCGTCGGCGTACGTGCGCATCCACATCACGTCCGCTCCGCGCCAGGCCCAGTGAACGTCGTTCACGCCGGTGAGCGCCACCACGACGTCGGGCTCGGCTGCGGCGACGAGGTTCTCGATGGCGATGCGCTCGTGCGTGCTGGCCCAGGCCGGCGCCGCCACGGTGTGGACTTCGAAGCGCCGCTCGCCGGCGCGCCCGAGCTCGGAGTTGAGCCGTTGCTCGAGGAACGCGCCGATCGTCGCCTCCTGCGAGGGCGCGCCCACGCCGTACGCCGTCGATCCGCCCGTGAGGAACACGCGCACCACGCCCGCGGGCTTGGGGCGCTCGAGCTCTCGCGAGCGCCAGCCGAGCGAGTTGTGCCAGGCGCCCTCGTGCGCTCCGGGCGTTGGCACGTAGCCCACGAACGGCGCCGGCGTCTTCGCGGGCTCCCAGGCGATCGAGTCCAGGCGCGCCAGCGCTTCGAGCGGCGAGGAGTAGGCCTGCGCCACGTTGCCGCGTTGCTCCGCGGGCAACAGGGCGCCGAGCGTGCTGGCCTTCTCGTGCGCGGCCACGATGCGCGCGAAGCGCTGCTCGACCGAGCGCGCACCCGCCCACGCGCCGAGCGCCGCCGCAGCAGCGCACGCCGTCAACGCGAGCAGCACGGCGGCGCTCTTCATCGCTGCGTCTGCGGGCTCGCGCGCAGCTCCCCCGCCGCGCGGACGACGAGGAACAGCGCCAGCGAGATGAGCACCACCGACGCGACGCCGTTGGCGAAGGCCACGTCGAAACCCTGCGCGGCGCCGAAGCTCTTGGAGGCGATCGCGACCAGCGCCCAGAGCGTGATCGTCAGCACGAAGGCGAGCGGCGCCAGCACGAACAGAGCTCCCTTGCCCTCCTTGCGCAGCCACACGGCGATCGAGAGCAGCGTGAGCGCCGCGAGGAGCTGATTCGACGCGCCGAAGAGCGTCCAGAAGCGCAGGTACGAGCCTTCGCCGCCGAACCACAGGAACAGCGCGGCGGGCGCGATGGTGAGCGCCGTGCCCAACGCGGCGCCGGACACGCCGCTCAGCCCGAGGAGCTCCTGCACCAGGTACCGCCCGAGCCGCGTGGCCACGTCGAGCGTGTCGAACACGAAGGTCGAGAAGGCCATCGCGCCGAACGTGATCGCGAAGGCCAGGTTCTCGCGCCCGATGATCAGCGTCATGAACTCGCCAATGCCGTTGCCGTAGATCGTGCCCGGCTTGAGGCCGCGCAACTCGTCGCTGGTGCAGATCGCAACCGTCACCAACGCGATCAACGCCACGAAAGCCTCCGCCAACATCGCGCCGTAGCCGACGAGCGTGGCGTGGCTCTCGCGGTCGACCTGCTTCGACGTCGTCCCCGAACACACCAGGCCGTGGAAGCCCGAACACGCGCCGCAGGCGATGGTCACGAACAGGAACGGCATCAGCGCGGGGCCGGGCTTGCTCGGATCGGACTCGGCGAAGGCCGGCTGCTGCAGCTCGTAGCCGCCGAACAACACTCCGATCGCGCCCACGGCGAGCGCGCTGTAGAGCACGAAACCGCCGAGATAACCGCGCGGTTGGAGCAGCGCCCACACCGGGAGCACCGACGCGATCGCGCAGTAGATCAGGATCACCAGCCCCCAGGTGCGGGCCTCGAGCACGAACACGTCGCTCGCGTGCGTGCCGGCCCAGGCGACGGCGAACGTGGCGGGCACGAACAGCAGCGTGAGCAGCCACAGCGGAGGCGCGAGCCAGCGCTGCACGACGCCCATCACGATCGAGAGCACGAGGTACATCACGCTCGCAGCGGCGACCGCCCCGCCCGGGTTGAAGCGCACGCCGGCCGCCTCGAGCTCTTCGGTGCCGCGGGCGAAGCTCGCCGCCGTGATGTCCGCGAAGGCGACGATCACGTAGATCAGCGCGATCCAGATGAACGCCATCGTCGCGCGTCCAGCCGGCGTGCCCAGCCGCTCGCGCGCGATCTCGGCGATCGAGCAACCGCCGTGGCGCAGCGACGCGACCAGGCTCGAGAAGTCGTGCACCGCGCCGATGAACACGACGCCCAGCCCGATCCAGATCAGGCACGGCGCCCAGCCGAAGCTCTGGCACGCCAGGATCGGACCCGCGATCGGACCGGCCGCCGCGATGGCCGAGAAGTGCTGCGCGAACAGGTAGAACGGCTTGGTCGGGACGAAGTCGACGCCGTCCTCTTTGGTGTGCGCGGGCGTGACGCGCGAGTCGTCCAGGCCCAGTCGAGCAGCGACCCAGCGCCCGTAGAGGCGGTAGCCGGCGACGAGCAGCGCAGTGAAGGCGATCGCGAGGAGCGTGAGGCTCACGCGCCAGACGATAGCGTCGCCCCGCGGCTCACAAGAGGTACTTCACCGCGACGAAGCCGAGGACGCCGACCGCGACCAGCAGCACCGTCGCGAGCTCGAAGTACTTCTCGAGCCAGTGCTTCACCGTCGGACCGAAGAAGAAGATCGCCGTGGCCACGCTCATGAAGCGCGCGCCGCGTCCGCAGATCGAAGCCAGCACCAACGTGCCGAGCCCCACCTCGAACACGCCGGACGCGATGGTGAACACCTTGTAGGGGATCGGCGTGAAGGCCGCGCCGAAGATCGCCAGGAAGGCGTGCTCGTTGTACTTCTGCCCCACCAGCTCGAAACGATCGCGCGTGAAGCCCGGCACGTGGTCGAAGAAGAAGTTCTGGAGCGAGTCCCACAGCGACATGCCGATCCACCAGCCGAGCACGCCGCCGAGCACCGACGCCGTGAGGCTCACCAGCGCGTAGAAGTAGGAGCGCTTGGGCTTGGCGACCGACAGCGCGATCTGCAATACGTCGGGCGGGATCGGGAAGAACGAGCTCTCCATGAAGGAGATCACGAACAGCGCCGGCGTCCCGTACGGCGTGTCGGCCCAGCCGAGCACCCAGTTGTAGAGGCGCTTGACGATGTTGGGCTTCTTGGGCGCCGCGGCTGCGTCGCTGCTGGTCTGGGGCGTCATGGGTGCGCGCTGCTTCGGCTGTGGAGGGCGCCAGACGTTAGCGCACGGCGCCACAGCCGCAATGCAGGCGCTCGCGCCTCAGTCGTTCACGGCCCGATGCCGAAGGCGATCGCGTCGCTGCGCCCGGACTGGAACGAGCTCATCGGATCGCGATACCAGAACTGGCCGCAGACCAACTGGCCGGCCGTGAGCGCGGGATCGACGCCGCTCTGGATGCGTGCGTCGAAGTCGAACACGTGCGCGCCCGAGCAGTCGTTGATCGGCGCCGGACTGCCGCCGGAGTTGCTGACCGCGGTTCGGCGAGTCGGCGACGTCACGCACAGCCAGCCGCCCTGGAACGGGTGGAAGCGCGGCGCGTAGCCGTAGAAGAACAGGCCCGAGCGCTGGTTGAGCACTTGCGCGCACTGGATCGTGAACGGCGCGCCGGAAGCGCTGGGCGCGCCGCTCCACGAGACCGCGGGCGTGCAGCCGAGCGAGTTGAGCTTGGCGGTGCAGTAGCTCTGCGTCGGATGCGTGTACCCCGCGTCGAACGCGAACGCGCCGATGTCGCGCGGAGATCCGTCCGGGTCGAGGCCGGAGCTGGGATCGCCCGCGTCGATGCACGGCGAGCCGGCGCGCGGACGCAGGTCACCGAGCAGCGGATTCCAGAGCTGCGGATCCGCCACGAGGTTGTTGCAGCCGACGCAGAACGGAACTTCGAGGATGCAGTACTCCACCGAAGTCCCGAAGCCGGTGAAGTTCGAGCTCGGCGCTCCGTTGCCCCACAAGACGCAGTTCCGCACGGTCATCACTGCGAGGCCGCCCATCACGATGGCCTGACCGCCGTTGTAGGCGATGGTGCAGTTCGCGACCTGCGCGTCGTAATTCTGGGCGATGCCGTTGCCCGCGTTGCCGGTGATCACGCAGCGTCGAATCCACGCGTTCGCGTTGGTCTGCGACGGCACGCGAACGGCGGGATCGCTAGCCGCGGCGACGCCCGTGATGGTGAACCCCTCCAACGTGCAGCCCGTCGCGTCCAGCCGCGCCACCGGGCCGGGGCCCGCCGGCCGCAGGACCGTCGCCTCGGGACCCCCGACGCCGACGATGGCGAGGCGCTTTTGACGCAGTTCGAAGTTCTCGACGTACACGCCCGGCGCGACGAGCAACGTGTCGTCGTGCTGCGTGGTCGCGGCGTCGATGGCGAACTGGATCGAGGCGTACGGCGCTCCCGGCGAGCCGTCGCCCGGCGCGGTCGCGTTCACGTCGACGTGCCAGATCGACTGCGCGCGCGCGGAGCCGGAGAGAGCCGCGATCAGTCCGAAGGCGAGGCAGGACGGGATGAGGTTGTGCTTCATGGCGGTTCGGAAGGCCCACATGCCGCAGCGAGCGGCGTGGGTTCACTTCGAGGGAGATTTGCGCAGCGAGCGCCCGTACTTGCGAGGGATCCGCCCCGACGCCCTTGCACGCCGCCCGCGCGCAGTTGCGTCAATCCTCGGATCATCGCGGAATCCTCCGAGAGCTGGCGAACGAAGCTCGCGGATTCCGCCCGAGGTGACTCCATCCGGGCTCGGCGCACGAACCCACCACCCACTCGCTCTCCATGCGCGCCCCCCGTCCCGACTCGATCTTCTCCGTGCCTGCGCTTGCCGCGCGCCGCGCCCGCCCCGTTCGACGGCTCGTCGTCGTGCTCGGCGACCAGCTCGACCCGCGCTCCGCCGCCTTCGAGGGCTTCGAGCGCGAGCGCGACGGCGTGTTCATGGCCGAAACGGCCAGCGAGAGCGAGGTGGTGTGGAGCAGCAAACAGCGCACGGCGTTGTTCCTCGCGGCGATGCGCCACTTCGCGCTCGCGTCGCACGGGCAGGGCGTCGACGTGCGCTACTCGCGGCTCGACGACGAGAGCAACACGCAGGATCTGGTGGCCGAGCTGCGGCGCGCCATCGCGGTGCTGCGGCCGGCCGAAGTCGTCGCGCTCGAGCCCGGCGAGTGGCGCCTGCGCGAAGCGCTGCGCGAGCTGGGAGTGAAGCTGGTCGACGACGCGAGCTTCTACTGCTCGCACGAGCGCTTCGAGCAGCACGCGCGCGGCCGCAAGCAACTGCGCATGGAGTTCTTCTACCGCGAGATGCGGCGCGAACACGGCGTGCTCATGGACGTCGATGCCCCCGCGGGCGGCGAGTGGAACTACGACAGCGAGAACCGCAAGTCGTTCGGCGCCCAGGGCCCGGGCGACGTGCCGCCGCGCACGCGCTTCGAACCCGACGCGATCACGCGCGAGGTGCTCGAGCTCGTCGAACGGCGCTTCGCCGGACATCCGGGCTCACTCGAGGACTTCGCCTGGCCCGTCACGCCCCAGCAGGCGCGCACCGCGCTCGCTGAGTTCATCGAGCAGCGCCTCGCGCGCTTCGGCGATCACCAGGACGCGATGTGGACCGGCGAGGCCTGGCTCCACCACTCGCACATCTCGGCGGCGCTCAACCTGAAGCTGCTCGACCCGCGCGAGGCCGTCAACGCCGCCGAAGGCGCGTATCGCTCCGGACGCGCGCCGCTCGCCGCCGTCGAGGGCTTCGTGCGCCAGATCCTCGGATGGCGCGAGTACGTGCGCGGCGTGTACTGGCGCTTCATGCCGCAGTACCTCGAGCGCAACGCGCTCGCAGCCGAGCTCGAACTCCCCGAGTTCTACTGGACCGGCGCGACGAGCATGAGCTGCGTGAGCGAGGTGGTGCGACAGACGCTCGCCACGGGCTACGCGCACCACATCCAACGCCTGATGGTCACGGGCCTCTTCGCCCTGCTCTACGGCGCGCGGCCTGCCGACGTGCACCGTTGGTACCTCGCGGTGTACGTGGACGCCGTGGAGTGGGTCGAGCTGCCCAACACGCTCGGCATGAGCCAGTTCGCCGACGGCGGCGTGATGGCCTCCAAGCCCTACGTCGCCTCGGGCAAGTACATCGCGCGCATGAGCAACTACTGTCGCTCGTGCCACTTCGATCCCGACGAGAGCACCGGCCCCAACGCCTGTCCGTTCACCACGCTGTACTGGGACTTCCTCGCACGCCACCGCGACGCGCTCGCCTCCAACCCGCGCATGGTGATGCAGCTCAAGAACCTCGCGCGCCTCGCGCCCGCGAAGCTCGCCGCGATCCGCGCGCGGGCGGCGGAGTTGCGTGAGAAGCCCGCGCTTCTGGGCCACGCTTCGTCGTAAGTCGCGACTCGACACCGAAGCGCGCGACCACGCGCACGCTCGAGCGCCGTCGCGTGTCATTTGTCCATTCTGCGTGCGCACGCGGTGCGTAGGAATCGCGTGTTGACTCGACGCCTATTGCGAATTCTCGCGCTCGACGAATCGGCCTACTGTCCTCGAGAGACGCACGCGATCCAACTCCACGCGAGCGCACTCGAGGTCACACCATGAAGCCGTTCACCCCGTCGACTTGCGCGCTCTTCCTCGGTTCGATGCTCGTGACGGCGTGCGGCGGTGATCCGCGCAGCGAGTCGACGGCGCCCAGCGCCGAGGAGCTCGTGGCGCCGGCGGTCACGCGCGCGCGAGTGCTCGCCGTGAACGACCTGGGCATGCACTGCATGGATCGCGAGTACTCGGTGTTCTCGATCCTGCCGCCGTTCAACGTGGTCAACGCGCAGGTGGTGAAGCCGGGCCCGCAGGGTCGGCCGATCTTGCTCGACGAAACGCAGGTCGAGGTGCGCTATGGCGCGAGCGTGGATCCGCTCGGCTCGGTCAATTCGCGGAGCGTCGGCAAGACGGACTTCTGGCAGCACGCGCAGGCGTTGTTCGGCGCGCAGCTCGCGCCCGGCGAGGGACTGCTCGGGCTGTACATGCCGGCCGACGCGCCGAATCCCGGCCCGCAGGCGTTGAGCTGGAGCGCGGCGCACGCGTGGTTCGCAGCGGACGGCATCCCGATCACGCCCATCGACGACCTCGGCGGCGTGAACACCTACCCGCTGATGCGCATCAGCGCCTTTGACCGCGCTTCGGGCGCGCGCATCGCCGCGACCGACATCGTCGTGCCCGTCGCGCAAGAGACGGACTGCCGCAACTGCCACGCGACCGGTTCGATCGCCGCGAACGATCCGAGCGTGAGCTGGTCGAACGACCTCGATCCGGAGATCCAGACCAAGCGCAACATCCTGATCCTGCACGACCACGACGAGGGCACGAGCCTGATGGCGTCGCAGCCGGTGCTGTGCGCGAGCTGCCACTACTCGCGCGCGCTCGACCTCGCCGGCGCGGGCCCCGGGCCGACGCAGATCGGACACGCGTCGATGTCGAACGCGATGCACAACCACCACGGCAAGTTGCTCGACAGCACGGGCCAGCCCGTGTTCCCGCCGGCCGGCGATGCGCAGCAGACCTGCTACCAATGCCACCCCGGCGCCGTCACCCAGTGCGCCCGCGGTGCGATGGTGAACGGCGGGATGGAGTGCCGCGACTGTCACGGCGGGATGCTGGCAGTCGGCGCCGAATACCCGCTGCTCGCCGGCGGGAGCATCGACGGCCAGAACGACTTCCAGCCGCGCCGCCCGTGGCTCGACATGCCGCGCTGCCAGTCCTGCCACACCGGCGATGCGCTCAACCACCTGTCCGGTCCGGGCTACGTCCTCGCGGCCGACGGCATTCGCTTGAAGCAGGCGTTCCGCAGCGGCGACAACTCGGCCTCGCCGATCGCTCGCCCCGCGTCGCGCTTCGCCGAGAACGCGGACTCGCTCTATCGCTTCAGCAAGGGCCACGGAAGCGTGGGCTGCGAGATGTGCCACGGCAGCACCCACGCCGAGTGGCCCGTGCAGCCGCTCAACTCGAACGACAACGTCGCAGCGCGCGAGCTGCAGCGCCACGCGGGCGCGCTGATGGAGTGCAAAGCGTGCCACACAGCGACTCCGCCGTCGGTGTCGATGAACGGGCCGCACGGCATGCACAACGTGGCCGACATGCGCTTCATCGACGACGCGCACGAGCAGTTCTACGAGCAGGACGAGAACTCCTGCAAAGCGTGCCACGGCGCGAACCTGACCGGGACCGCGCTCAGCCGAACCTCGCGCGACCGCACGTTCGTGATCGAGGGGAACACGCGCTTCTTCCCCAAGGGCACGGAGATCGCATGTGACGCTTGCCACTCGATGCCGGACTGATCGGCGGCGCTCGCGCGACGCAGCGCCGGCCCGTCGATCGCCGCGCGCTGGTGGGCCATGTAGGACTCGAACCTACGACCAAGCGATTATGAGTCGCCTGCTCTAACCGACTGAGCTAATGGCCCGCGACGAGCGCGCAGGATAGCGCGGTCCCCCACGCGGCTGTCAGCTCGACCGCAGCGACGCGACCCGCCGTTCCGCGGCGCCTGCTCGTGATGCGCACCGCTCCGCGCGAGACGGAGCGCCGACGACCACCGACTCCGCTCGGCGCACCTGTTCGACGCGATCCCGGCGCCCGCCGCCTCCGTGACCGTGGGCTCGGTCGCGATCGAACTCGAACGCGAACGCCGAGCGCGCAAATCGACAAGCGCTCGCCGCGACCGTGCGAGGTCGCGACGAGCGCTCGCACAGGCTCGATCAAGGACAGAACGTCGCGGCGACGCCGTCCGAAGTGTTCATGCCCGCGGGACCGCCCTGCGGGTCGCGGTACCACAGTTGGAAGCGCC
>CALKYE010000304.1 GCA_938003765.1 uncultured Planctomycetia bacterium | reverse complement strand
ACGCCAAGGTGATCCTGCTGCTCTCGAGCCACCTCGAGACGGGCCACTACTTCAACCCGCACGCGCAGCGCATCATCGACGGCAAGCTCAAGGGCGCGAAGCTCATCACGGTCGACGTGCGGCTCTCGAACACCGCGTCGATGAGCGACTACTGGCTCGCGACCTGGCCGGGCACCGAAGCGATGCTGCTGCTCGGCTTCGCGCACGTGATCCTGAACGAGGGGCTGTACGACGCGAACTTCCTCGAGGAGTGGGTCAACTGGCGCGAGTTCCTCGACGCCTTGCACCCCGGTGAGCCGCGCACCTTCGAGACCTTCATCGCGAAGCTGAAGGAGCACTACGCCTTCGCGACGCCCGAGAAGACTGCGGAAGAGTGCGGCGTCGACGCCAAGACCGTCGTCGAGGTCGCGCGCTTGATCGGCGCCGCGCGCGGGGCGTTCGCGTCGCACGTCTGGCGCAACGCTGCGTCGGGCAACGAAGGCGGTTGGCAAGTCGCGCGCTGCCTGCAGTTCTTGACCGTGCTCACCGGCTCGGTCGGAACCAAGGGCGGCACGAACATGAACACGCAGGACAAGTTCGTCCCGCCGCCGTTCTTGAAGCCGGGGCCGCAAGAAGTCTGGAGCGAGCTGCTGTACCCGAAGGAGTGGCCGCTCTCGCACCACGAGCTGAGCTACCTGCTCCCCCACTTCCTGCTCGAAGGCCGCGGCAAGCTCGCGGCGTACTTCACGCGCGTCTACAACCCGGTCTGGACCAATCCGGACGGGATGGTGTGGGAGAACGTGCTGCGCGACGAGAGCAAGGTCGAGTTGCACGCCGCGCTCACGCCGACGTGGAGCGAGACGGCGCAGTACGCCGACTACGTGCTGCCCATGGGCGTCGGCGCCGAGCGCCACGACATCCAGAGCCAGGAGACGCACGCCGCGCAGTGGATCGGCTTCCGTCAGCCCGTGCTGCGCGTCGCGATGGAGCGCATGGGCAAGCCGGTCGAGTTCACGTACCAGGCGAATCCCGGCGAAGTGTGGGAAGAGGACGAGTTCTGGATCAACCTCTCCTGGCGCATCGATCCCGACGGAAGCCTCGGTGTCCGCAAGTACTACGAATCGCCGTACCGCAAGGGCGAGCGCATCACGGTCGACGAGTATTACCGCTGGATCTTCGAGAACTCGGTGCCGGGCCTGCCCGACGAAGCGAAGAAGCACGGGCTGACTCCGCTCGAGTACATGCGCACGCACGGCGCGTTCCTGGTCCGCAAGGACACCTGGGAGGCGCACCTCAAGAAGCTCGGCGCGCAGGAGCTCGAAGGCAGCGAGGACCGCGGCGACGGCACGATCGTCAAGGGCGGCAAGCCGATCGGCATCGTGGCGGGCGGTTCGGCGCGCGTGGGCTTCACGACGCCGTCGAAGCGCTGCGAGATCTACTCGCCCACCATGGTCGAGTGGGGCTGGCCCGAATACGCGTTGCCCGCGTACATCGAGAGCCACATCCACCGCAAGCACATGGATGTGAGCAAGGGCGAGTACGGCCTCGTGCCGATCTTCCGCCTGCCGACCTTGATCCACACGCGCTCGGCGAACTCGAAGTGGCTGTACGAGCTCTCGAACACCAACCCGGTGTGGATCCACCCGATCGACGCCGAGCGCATCGGCGTCGACACGATGGACCTGGTGCGCGTCTCCACGCGCATCGGTCACTTCGTGAACAAGGTGTGGGTCACCGAAGGCATGCGACCGGGCATCGTCGCGTGCTCGCACCACCTCGGCCGCTGGCGCCTGTTCGAGGACGTCAACGACCAGACCTACGCCTGTCCTATCGCGGTGCGCGAGGAACTCTCGCCCGGACGCTTCCGCTTCCGCCGCGTGCAGGACATCAAGCCCTTCGAGTCGAGCGATCCCGACTCCAAGCGCATCTGGTGGAGCGACGGCGGCGTGCACCAGAACCTGACGTTCCCCGTGCAGCCCGATCCGATCAGCGGCATGCACTGCTGGCATCAGGCCGTCAAAGTCGAGCGCGCGGGCCCCGACGATCAGTACGGCGACGTGGTCGTCGACGTGACCAAGTCGATGGACGTCTACCGCGAGTGGGTCGCCAAAGCGCGGCCTGCCCGCGGAGCGCTGCGTCGTCCGCTGCACTTCGCGCGCGCGGTCAAGCCGAGCGCCGCGGCGTACAAGCTCTGACCGGGCGCGCGGGCTCGCCGTCAGACGCGTTGAGCCGCGCGGCGAGCGCTGCCGCCGACGAGAAGTCGCACCACCGACGCCCCTTGCGCACAACGCAGCGTGGGCGACTCCCTTCATCGGCTTCGACGGCGCGCAGAGCTTTCGCAGATGTGAAGTCGTGCGAGAAATGACGCGGCCGCACGGCGTGCAGCCGCTCTCGACTCGAGAACGGCTGCGCTTTGACAATCGGTCATAGCGCTCCAGAGACACTGCGAGTAGCGTCGGAGCGACGCATGAATTCAGTTCGCTCTTCGCGCTGGCTCATGCGGCTGATCGTCCTGCTGTCGTGCGCGGTTTTGTTCGCAGGCTGGAGGGCGCTCTGGTTCCTGACCGACGACGCGTTCATAGCGTTTCGCTATGTGAGCAACAGCGTGCTCGGGCACGGCTATGTGTGGAACCCGCCGCCGTTCGCGCCGGTCGAGGGCTACACGAGTTTCCTCTGGGTCGTCCTGCTCGACGCGATCTGGCGCCTCACCGGCATTGCGCCGCCGGAGGCGTCGAATGTCGTCTCGCTCGCATTCGCCATCGCATCGTTGCTGCTCACGGCGCACCTGGCGGCGAACTGGCCGCTCGGACCGACGCTGAGCCGTCATCGCCTCGCGTTGACCGCGTTGCTCCTGGGCGGGATCGTCACGAACCGCACGTTCTTGACCTGGACCAGCTCCGGCCTCGAGACACAGATGAGCAACTTCTGGGGTCTCGCCTGGCTCGCATCAGCATGCGCGTACTCGCGCAATCGCACGCGCTCGAATGGGCTGCGACTGTCGACGTTCGCGACGCTGCTCGCGCTCACTCGCCCCGAGGGTCTGCTGTTCGCCGGCGCGACGGCGGTCATCGTGGCCGTGGAATGGGTTGGACGGCGCGAAACCCCAGGAGCTGTTCGCAACATGCTCTGGTCCCTTGCGCCGCTGCTCGGGATCGCCGCGCACCTCGCGTGGCGTCGAAGTTTCTACGGAGAGTGGCTCCCGAACACGTACTACGCCAAGCACGTCGCTCCGTGGCCCGAAGCCGGCGCTCACTACCTGCTGCAGTTCGTGCTCGAGCACTCGCTGTGGTTCTGCGCGGCGCTCTCGCTCGCGTACCTGCCGTCGCTGATCGTCCGCCGTTGGCGCGAGCTGCGCGCCGCGGCGTCGAGCGCCGGCTGGCTCGTCGGTTGGATCGAACGCGGCCTGATTCGCGACCTCGCGGTCGCTGCATCCGTCGCGAGCGTTCTGTACTACACGCTCGTCATCGGCGGCGACACGTTCGGATTCCGGATCTACAGCCACCTCGTGCCGTTGATCGCGCTCGCGCTGCTGTGGCTCGTGGACCGCGTGGGGATGAAGCCGCTTTCAGCGATCGCGGTGCTGGCCGCCCATGGACTGCTCGCCTCGCCGATCGCCTGGACGCACTACGCCGTAGCTCGCGAACTGCCGGCGCAGGTGAAGCGGCAGGACGTCGCCGCGCAGATCGCGCCCGACCTGCCGACGGGGTTGCGCTGGTACGGCGAGCTGTACGACCGCACGAGCGCCTGGCTCAAGGCGCGCCTGCTCTGCGGCCGTCATCACGGATGGGAGCAGATGACCCGCGATCAGATGCGGAAGTACCCCGCGCGAGACGATCAGCAGAGGATGCCCGAGGACGACATTCCGGTGCTGGCGCTCGAGGCCGTCGGCTACGCCGGGTGGAGCCTGCCGTACGTCGCGATCCTCGATGTGCACGGACTCAACGACTACGTCGTGGCGCGCATGCCGGCCCGCTCCGGCGTGGAGCGGCAGATGGCTCACGACCGCGTCGCGAGCCCTGAGTACCTCGCCGAGTTCGAGCCGAACGTGCGCGTCCACAAGTCCGAGCCGCGCGTGCGGTACAGCGCGCGCGCCAATGGCCCGTTGACCGCTGAGCGCGTGCGAGAGATCGAGCGTCGCTGGCGTGAGCGCGTGCGCGCGGCGCCGAAGCAGTGAACACGAGTTCGCGATCGGCCTTCCCGAGCCTGTGCGGGCGAGAACTCGTCACGGGCGTTGCGAGCGAAGGCGTCGAACGCGCGTGGAGTCGTGGGTAGCCCGGCGATCGCGCTGACGACGAGATCCTCTTGTGCGTCGGCCGCACGAGCATGGTCCAGCGCGCCTCACGTGAGCCGATCCCCTCGCGCTGACGGCGCGAAAGCGAGCGACGCTGAGCCCGAGCGCTGCTCGCACGCGATCGGGCGCGAAATGGAACGCGGCGGACGGCCCCTGGACTGGGCGCCGCGCCTGGAGAACGTCGCAGCGTAGATGCGGCGCGCGGGAACAGACCCTCGCGAGAGCCTGTCAAACCCTCTCGGCGGACATTTGTGTCCGATTGCTCGCCCCGCGCGCCAACAACCCGCTGAGACTCACGTCCCCCGCGCGTCGCGGAGGACCGACTCGATCGCTTGCCCGAACGACCCCGAGGGAGCACGACCATGCGCACCATTCCGATCCGCGCTGCCCACACCCTGTTCGCGTTCCTCTTCGCGCTGCTCACGAGTCGTCCCGCGGCGGCCCAGTGCAGCGCGCCCGTCGGCTCGGGCGGCGGCGGAATGATCCCGGCCAGCGGCTCCGGCAACGGCACGTTCCCGGGCGTGCTTCCGAGCTCACCCTTCGTCTCGACGCTGAACGTCACAGTGCCCGTCGGCGCCACTGCGCTCGACAGCGTCGTGCTGCGAGGCCTCAACCACACGTGGGTCGGGGATCTGCAGTTCGTGTTGGAGGATCCGGCGGGAGGCGCGCACAACATCTTCTGCCGCATCGGTGCTCAGCCGCTCGGCTTCTCGTGCGACCTGAACGGCGACTACACCATCACCAACGACTGCGGCTGCACGCCGCCGGTTCCGTTGCCCTCGACATGCTCGGGAACGACGCTGCTCACGCCGACGGCGTACGAGCAGCACTTCGGTTCGTGGCCGAGCGGCGCGAACGGGATCTTCAACACCCCGCTGAACTCGATCCCGATTGCGAACGGCGTGTGGACTCTTCGCATCTACGACTGGGCGAGCAGCGACATCGGCTCGCTGGTCAGCTGGGAGCTGGTGTTCAGCACGCCAGGAGGGAACCCGCCGCCGCCTCCGACCTGCGCGGGAGCGGTGTCGAGCGACGAAGGTCCGCACCAAGAGATCGTCAGCAGTCCGGTGACGTTGGAGTGGACGGCGTCGAGCTGCGCAACGACGCGGCGTTCCCGCGTGCGCCGAGTCACGCCGCCGGCGCAGAGCTGGAGCAGCGTCGTCTGGGTCGATGCGCCGATGCCCTCCAACGGTTGGTCGTCCGATGGCCACACCGCAAGCGACGAGATCAACCTCGCGCCGGGCGAGTACGAGTGGGAAGCCCAGTCGGTGAACGCCGCGGGATCCGCCGTCACGGCGCAGCCCTGCACGTTCTGCATTCCCGGTCGCTACTGCATCTCGCCCTCGCCCGCGGGCGGGTTCATCCCGCAGTCCGGCGCGCTCAACGGCGTCTGGCCGACGGTGCTGCCCACCGGGCCGATGGTCTCGACAGCGTTCTTCAGTCTGCCCGCGGGCGCGACCCAGCTCGTCTCGGTGAAGCTCCAGGGTCTCGTCCACAGTCGCATCGGCGATCTGCAACTCGTGCTGGTGGATCCCAGCGGAGGACGACACAACCTGCTGCAGCTCAACGACGGCGCCGGCGGCGGAAGCTGCGCGACGGCCATCTCCGGCGACTACGTGATCGTCGACAAGGTCTCGGGCCTGGTGACCTGCAGCGGATACGAGCTGTCGTACTTGTGCGCCGCGTTCGCACCGGGCGAGTACTTCCAGGAGCACGGCGCGTGGAACAGCGGTGACGCCGGGATCTTCAACACGCCGCTCGCTTCGATCCCGATCAGCAGCGGCGCGTGGACGCTCGAGGTCTACGACTGGGACGCCGCCAACAACAACGGTTCGCTCGCGAGTTGGACGCTGTGCTTCGACGTCGGCTCAGTCCCCACGACGTACTGCACGGCGGGAACATCGACCAACGGGTGCCTCGCCGCGGCCGGCGCGACGGCGCAGCCGAGCGCGTCGCTCTCCAACAGTTGCGTGATCAACATCACCAACGTCGAGGGACAGAAGAACGGCGTCGTGTTCTATGGCGTCACCGGACGCGCGGCGTCGCCGTGGGGCGTGGGCTCCTCGAGCTTCCTGTGTGTGAAGGCGCCGACGCAACGAACGCAGTCGCAGAACTCGGGCGGAGCCTTCGGTACGTGCTCGGGAGTACTGAGCCTGGACTGGAACGCCTATCAGTCCGCGCACCCGAGCGCGCTCGGCAACCCGTTCTCCGCGGGCCAGCAGGTGAACGTGCAGGGCTGGTTCCGCGATCCGCCGGCCGCGAAGGCCACCAACCTCTCCGACGCGCTCGAGCTCACCGTCGTTCCCTGAGCGCGAACGCGACGCGAATGCGGGCCCTGGCGTCACCGCGCCGGGGCCTGCGCGCGTTCAACGCTCAACGCACGTCGAGCGCTCGCGCCGCTCGACATCCCAAGTCGGGCAGCACGATCTCCGCGCTCTCTGCGGAGCGCGTCGCACAGGCGCCGTGGCTCGCGGAAGTGGCGAACGATCCGCCGCGCAGGATGCGCACCGCGGGATCGGCGGCCTCGCGCAGCGCATCGCCGGGGCGAGTCGGCGAGGTGTAGTCCGCGAAGGCGTCGAGGCACCACTCCGCGACGTTGCCGTGCATGTCGTGCAGCCCGTAGCCATTGGGTCCGAACGCGCCGACGATCGCGACGCCGGCGGCGCCGTCGTCCCAGGGCTCGGGCGCCGCGCCGTCCAACGGCCGCTTCTGCGCAGCGCTCGCGTCGTAGAAGTTGGCGTGCGCGCGGAGCTCGACTTCGTCGCACGCGTAGGGAGCACCGCCACCGGCGCGACAGGCGTGCTCCCACTGCGCTTCACTCGGCAGCACCAGCCCGTAGCGTCGCAACACCTCCGCGCAGCTCCACCAACTGACGGACGCAACAGGTCGCCGCGCCGCGTCATCGTCGCCCTGCGCGCGGCTCGGCCACTGCGCCGTCATGCGGGCCCACTGCGACTGCGTGAGTTCGTGCTTCGCGATGAAGTACGGAGCGAGGCGAACGGTCGAGACCGGCGCCGAGGCGTCGGCGTCGTGGAAGTAGTGCTGCGCCGCGGGATCTTGCGCTTGAGCTCCGATGAGTCGCTCGCCGCCCGGCGTGAGCACGAGCACGATGCCCGTCTCGTCGCTCAGCACGAGCGCGCCATCCGGTCCACGCACCGGCGCGTCCCCCGACAGGAGGTGCGCGAACTCCCACAAGCCCGAGCGCGGATCGGGTCCCAGCGGTTCGAGACCGACCTGCGCTGAGAGCTCGAGCCCGCCGTAGCGGTCCGAGTCGCGAATCGCCTGCGCGGCCAGGCGCCAGCGCGCTGCGCTCTCGCTCGATTCGAGCTGTCGTCGCAGCTGCTCCGCGCTCCGCCGTCGACGCTCGACGCCCCAGCCGAACGGAGACGCGCACGTATCGCCGAGCAGCCCGGAGTCGGGATCCCGCCAGCGCTCCATCTGCCCGATCAGCTTCGCGAGGCGATCGTCGAGCGCCGCCAGACTCGCACTGGCGTACTGCGGCGGGCTCTGCACCTCGAGCGCACGCTCGAGCGAATCGACGCGAGCGCCAGCGCGTTCACATCGACGCTTCGACTCGCCGGGAGCTCGCGCGCGCTCCAGCGCACGCTCGAACTCCGTCAAGTTGAGGATGTCGGGCGCCCCGCCGTGGGCCTGCGACAGTCGCGCGTGCTCGAGCGCTCGATCCCACTCTCCGAGCTTCAACTGCGCGTGCGCGAGGAGCGCGTGCGCCTGCCCCTTCCGCGACTCACTCGCGCGCTCGAGAGCGCGCGTCGCGAGCATGCGGGCTTCGATCTCGCGCCCGTGGCGGCGCAGTTGACCTCCCAAGCGCTCGCGCGCCTCGCGCAGCAGGCGTTCGACGTCGTCGGAGCTCAACACGTCGCGCAGCTCGGCTCGCGCGGCCGCTTCGTCGGGCCACGGCGCCTCGCCGATCAACCGCAGTCGCCACAGATGCTCCTCGCGAGCCTGGTTGAGCTCCTCCACGAGCGCGAGGCGTCGCTTCGAGCTCGCGAGATCGGACTCATCGGACTGCGCCTGGCCCGAGCGCAACGTCCGCAGTTGGCGCAGGAACTGCGCCACACCGTCGAGCGGCGGCGTCGAGTCGTCGCCCGGCTCGCGCGCCATTTGGAACAGCGCATCCGCCTGCGCCTGCCAGCGCGCGAAGTCGGCGAGCCGCTCGGGATGCGGCGGCCAGAGCGCACCAGCCTCCTCCTCGAGGCGAGTCAGGCTGTCCTGCGCCGCGAGCACGCGCAGAGTGGCGTCGCGCTCCGCGGCGAGCTTGGCCTGATAGACCTGCGCCGTGACCGAACCTCCGCCGACCATCGCCGCCGCAGCCAGTGCGAGCGAGAGCGCGCGATTGCGCCGCACCCACTTCGCGGCGCGGACCAGAGCATCGGTTCGGTGCGCAGCGACCACGCGCCCTTCCAGGAACGCTCGCAAGTCGACGGCCAGCTCCGCGAGATCGCCGTAGCGCTCCTGCGGCTCGCGCGAGAGAGCTTTCGCACAGATCGCCGCGAGTTCGTCCGGCGCGCGCGGCGCGGCGACCGAGAGCGGCGGCGGCGGACCCGCGAGCAGCGCGCGGAGCAGCTCGCGCGCTTTGGCGCCGGAACGCCCGTGGGGCGGATGACCGGCCAGGAGCTCGTAGAGCATCGCGCCCAGCGCGTACACGTCGGTCCGAGGTCCGATTCGCTGGAGCTCGCCGCGAGCCTGCTCCGGCGCCATGTACGCCACCGTCCCGAGCACGTCCTCCGCACGCGTCTGCAACGCGTCGCCCGCGGCGTCCGCGCGCGACGGCGAACGCACCGTGTCGAGCGCGCCGCTCCGCCGCTCCTGCAGCACGCGCGCGATGCCCCAGTCCATCACGTACACCTCGCCGAGGTCCCCAACCATCACGTTGGTGGGCTTGAGGTCGCGGTGCACGACGCCCTTGCGATGCGCGTATCCGACGGCCTCGCACACGCGCAGCAGCACGTCGAGCGCGCGCGCCGTCGACCAGCTCTCACGCTGCTCGCGAGCCAGCGCGAAGATCGCCGCCAGGTCGCGGCCGACGACGAGCTTCATCACGAAGAACGGACGGCCGCGCTCGTCGACGCCCAAGTCGTGGATCGGAACGATCGCGGGGTGGTCGAGCTGCGCCAGGATCTGCGCCTCCTCGACGAAGCGCGCCAACGCCTGCTCGCGCACGGGTGCGTAGCTCGCGTGCAACGTCTTGAGCGCGAGCTCGCGGCGCAGGCTCTCGTCCCAGACACGCTGAACGACGCCCATCCCGCCGCGCCCGATCTCGCCGCGCACCTCGTACTTCAGCGCGCGCGGACGGAGCAGCTCCAGTCGCCGCAGCACGGCGTTCAACTCAGCGTCGCGGACCGGCGCGGGCGCGAGCTCGCCCTCTGCGCGCGACGACTCGTCGCGACGCCACTCTTCTTCGAGGCGCGCGAACTCGTCGGCGAAGCGCGGATGCGCCGCCTGCAGTTGCGCGACGTCGGTGGGTTCGCCCCCGAGCCGTCGACTCAAGTGCTGGAGCCAGATCGCCTCGGCGGCGGGCGAGACTTCGATCTCACTCATGGCGAGTTGCGTCCCATCCCAGTCGCGCGCGGCGTGAAAGCGGGAGCTGCGCGACGCGAGCAGTCTAGTGCCTGCCTCAACTCACTCGTCCTCCTGGTTGGCGCGGCCACGTGGTTTCCTCGGGGCTGGTCGCCGCCCGTCCGAGGCCCGGCGTGCGAGCACTGCCGTCGCGCGCGCCGGCCGCAGCGGGCCTCGAGGCAGGCCCGCTGGGCGCACGAGCGCGTGATCAGGGGCAGATCCTCACGTAGACACTTCCGCTCACCCACGAGGTGAAGTTCGGTGAGATGAACGTGAGCGTCACTTCGGGGTTCGTGTCGCAGGGGCCGTTCGTGCTGGTCGTGCACGGGAGGAACAGGCCCTTCTGCTGGAAGAACGCCTGCTGGTAGACGGCGCAGATGCGCTGCGCGCACTCGCATGGGTTGAGCGTGATGCTGGATTGGTAGGAGGCCGCGTAGTCGAACGAGACCTTGTCGAACTGGCCCGCGCCCGTGCGGTAGCTGGCGTCCAGTTGCATCGTGATCGTTGCGCCGGGAGGACACGTGCTTCCGCCGGGCAGGGTGACGCGCAGCGCGCCGTCCGAGCCGACCGTTCCCCAGTAGTACTGGCACGGACCCAATGGAAACGTCGGCGAGAGCGTCACCGAGGTCGACGAGAGCGCCGAGGCATTGAGTTCGTCGCCGCTCCAGGTCCACGCCGGAACGGGCAGGCTGATGTCCGAAGGCAGTCCGGTCGGAACGCCGCTGTCCCCGTCGCCTCGCATCACCATCACCTGGCCTGAGGTCATCGCGGCCGGAATGACGTCGACGCGCAACGACATGGACGTCGAGTTGGCGGCGGTGGCGCGGGAGAGCGCGCGCTCATTGCCATTCACCAGCATCACACACAGGTCTTCGGGGTCGTCGCCCAGGCCGGCGCCGGACGCCTGCAGGATGCTCCCAGCCGATGCGCTCGTCGGCGTCACCACGTTGAGGCCCATGTGATCGCAACCGCCGCCGGTGAACGTCACCGCGACGGCGTCGGAGAAGTTGCTGCCCCCTGCGCCTCCGCTCGGATCGCGGAACCAGTACTGGAAGCGACGCGTGCTGCCCGGCGCGAACGCATCGGTGGGAAGAGTCCACGACGAAGCGCCGCCGGACGCGATCGTGACCGGCGTGCGTTGGATCGAGCCGCCGACGCAGCGCAGGCCGGCCCCGAACGGAATCTGCACGGCGTTGGCGCCGTGGAAGAACAGTCCTGCGGTGTTGGGCACGCTGCTCGCTCCGAGTGACAGCGCGCCGCCCGGGCCGCCCACGGCCGAACCGACGACCGCGAGCGAGGCCGGCTGCCCGGTCGAGTTGGGAGTCGCCGTGCAGTAGTTGGTTCCGACGCCGCAGTTCTGGGCGTGGAGCGAGCCGCTCGACGTGAGCGCGATCGCGAGGGATGCGCCGACGAGGGCGCTGCTCGACAGGGTCCGATGAAGTTCCATTGCTTCTTCCTCCGAGTTGCTGGCTGTTGGGCCGAAACGTCGGCGAGTCGCACACGCTGCGGCTCGAGCCGACGAACGGCCTTGCGCCGCGAGGCGGGGAATCGGACATGCATCTGCGCGCGAGCGACGACGCGCGTCGCGACGGTCCCACGGGTGGCGTTGCGACGCATCCCAATGGCAGCACGGCGCAACCACAGGGCGCGCACAGCGCCGAACTCAGGGTTGAGAACGCGCGTCGCATCTCCATGAGGCGCGACCTGGTCGGCCCTGCGTCCCGAGAAGACGCGTCAGGTAGGGTGGCGCGCCCGGACTCGCGCCTCGAATGGACCACCAACTCGATCAACTGGCGACCTCGCTCCTCGCGTCCGATCCGAGCGGGCGCGGCCCGGGGTGGGCGGAGTTCTACGAGCGCGCTTGCCCCGTGCTCGTGAGCTGGATGGCGCTGCACCTGTACGGCTCGATGCGCGCGCGGCTCGACCCCGCGGATCTCGCCCAGGACGTGTGGATCCAGGCGCTGGCTTCGCTCGAGCGCTACGACCCGGCGCGGGGCTCGTTCCTGCAGTGGCTCGCGGGCATCTCGCGCAACGTGATCCGCGGCGCGCTGCACAACCTGCGGGCGCGCGGCGAGGCCTCGGGCGGAACCAGCAACCACGAGCGCATCGAGGCTCAGCGCGACGCGGTGAGCGGCATCACGGCGCGCCTGGCTCGCGACGAGGCGTTGAACGCCGTGATCGAGCTGCTCCGAGCGCACGACGACGACGACCGCGTGCTCGTCATGACGTGCGCGCTCGAGGGAGAGCCGCTGGCCGAAGCGGCGCTGCGGCTCGGCATCAGCGTCGACGCAGCGTCCAAGCGCTGGCAGCGGCTGCGCGCGCGTTTGGCGGCGTCACCGGACGTCGCGCGCTTGTTGAGCGTCTGACACGCTCGTCGGAGCGCAGCTGCACGCGGCGTTCACGCGCGGCTCGATCGACCGCGGCGAGAACAGCCGACGGCGCGCGAGCCTGCGACGCCCCAACAGCGCGAGCGGCGTCGATCGCTGTCGATCGACGCCGCTCGCTCGTGTCTGCGCGGCGAGGAGCCGCGCGCGAGGGGCTCAGCTCACTGGCAAGTGCGGAACTGGATGCCGCCGGTCAGGCTGGTCGTGCCCGGCGCGGCCGGGTCGCGATACCAGACCTGCGCGTCGAACACCTGGCCCGCCTGCACCGGCTGGCCGAGCGCGCCGGGGTGCGTCGCCCAGTAGGCGAGGATGTCCTCGCTCACCGCGCCGTCGCATCCGCCGGGCGTGCCGCCGGTGAAGCTGGTTCCCATGCGCTGCGTCGGCGCCTTCACGCACAAGTAGCTCGAGCTGCCGGGCGCCCACACCGAGGCCTTGGGCCCGGTGATGCTGTAGAAGAACAGCGCGGCGCGCTGACCTTCCATGCCCGAGGCCTGCAGCACGAAGCCCGACGCGGCAGCGACGCTCGGCGTTCCGATCGCGCTCAGCGTCGGCACGCAGCCGGCGCTCGAAGTGCCCGCCGTGCAGTAGGTCAGGATGCCCGGGCACGTCTCGCACTGATCGGGAGTCCCGTTCAGATCGACGTCCCACTGCGTGCCCGCCGCGATCTCGCACGCGTCGCCCACGTTGTCGAGGTCGCAGTCCTCTTGAGCGGGGTTGGCGATCGTGTCGCAGTTGTCGTTGCAGTCCGCCACGCCGTCGCCATCGCCGTCCGTGTCGGCCACGCCGCAGCCGCAGGCGCCGGGTGTGGCCTTGAGCGGATCGCTCGGGCAACCGTCGCAAGCGTCACCCACACCGTCGCCGTCGCCGTCGAGTTGGTTGGAGTTGCCGCTGGTCGGGCAGTTGTCGCAGGCGTCGCCCACTCCGTCGCTGTCGCCGTCCGCCTGAGACGGATTGGGATCGTCGCGGCAGTTGTCGCACGCGTTGCCCACCCCGTCGCCGTCGGCGTCCGCTTGACCCGCGTTGAAGAACGTCGGGCAGTTGTCGATGCAGTCCGGCACGCTGTCGCCGTCGAAGTCGAACTCCGACACACCGCAGCCGCATTGACCGGGCGCGGTCTTGTTCGGATCGGCCGGGCAGCCGTCGTTGCAGTTCGGCGTGCCGTCGCCGTCGCCGTCGATGTCGGAGACTCCGCAGCCGCACACGCCCGGCGCCGTCTTGCTCGGATCGCTGGGGCAACCGTCGACACAGTCCGCGGCGCCGTCGCCGTCGGTGTCGGTGTCGGGCACGCCGCAACCGCACTGGCCCGGAGCGATCTTCAGCGGATCGATCGGGCAGCCGTCGAGGCAGTCGTCGACGCCGTCACCGTCGGTGTCCGGGCAGTTCGAGCCGCCGGGGACGTCGACGTTGGTGAACGTGATCTGCGTCGGAGTGCCGGGCTTGAACAGCGTCACCGTGACGTTGCCCGGCGCCGGCGCGCCGCTCGAACGGAAGCGGTAGTTGTAGGTCGTGCTCCAACGCAGCGCGTTGGCGTTCACGTTCTGCGCGTGGGTCTGCGTCGCCCACACCACGTTCGCGCCCGGCGTGACCGTGGCGCTCCAATCGGTGAGCGCGTAGGGCTCGCCGGAGTGGTAGTCGACGTCGTGGAACTCGACGTTCGTCGCGTTCGAGCCGCCGCCGAGCGGGATCGAGATCGCCTGCGCGCCGCGATCGCTGTTCATGTTGAACAGCGCGTACTCGTAGTGGTACTGACCGCCGCCGAGGTTGGTCACCTTGCGCGCGAGGTAGATGCGACCGTCACCGGGGATGTCGACGAAGCTCAGGGCCACGCCGGCGTCGATCTGCGCCCAGCGCTGGACGGCCGAGATCATCGGCAGCGTCGAGCCCGCGAAGGACAGGTTGTACTGGCCGCCCGACAGCGCGCCGACGGTGGTCTGACGCACCGAGTAGTTGTTGTAGCGCTGCGGTTCCGCTTCGTCGGTGCAGATGTAGACCACCTCGCACCAGTACTGCGCGCCGGAGTTCTGCGCGGGGTCGAGGTCGGTGTTCTTGACCTGCAGACGCTTGTAGATCCCGCCCGGGCTGCCCGTGCCGCTGCCCAGCACGTAGGGGTACGGGTACGCGCCCGTCCAGGGCTGGATCTCGGAGCGCGGGCCGCAGCCCGGCTGCGAGGCGTTGAGACCGTCGCTGTAGGTGTCCGTCGCGAACAGTCCGAGCCAGTCGCAGGAACCGTTGGAGACGTAGGTCGGCGAGGCGATCCCGTTGGGGTTGATGCTGGTGCAGCTCGGCGCGTCCGCGGCGCAGAAGCCGTGCTTGAGCCAGCTCATGCCGATCTGCTCGAAGCGCGTGGCGCCGTTGACGGTCTTGTAGCGGTAGAGCTGCGTGCCGATCACCGGGTGGCGATTGGGCTGCGCGCCCGAGTCGATCCAGATCGCGATCGCGTCACCGACGTTGCACGAGACGGTCGTGACGGCGTAGCCGCCGATGCCGCCCGAGGCGCCGTACTCACCGAAGGCCGAGCCGATGGTGCTGACGATGACGTCGGGGCCGATGGCGCCGAGGGTCGCCGGCGCGCCAACCGTGGCGGGACGCGCGGGATCGAACATCGGCGATGCAACGAGAGTGATGGCGCCGACGACGGAACGCTCCGTCGACGCGATCCCCAGCTCCGTCGCGATGGGCTCCGCGAGCGAGAGCTCGCCGGCCAGAGTGAATTCACCCTCGGCGCGATGGGCGAGCGCGACCGACGCGTCGCGCAGCTCGAACAGCGGACGGCCGCCCATCTCCCCCATGCCGTTGATCACCCAGCTCCCGTCGACGTACGCCAGCGACAGCTCGCCCGCGCCGACGGCGCCGCGCTCGCCTTGCGAGAGCAGCAACTGATGCGCGCCAGTCGCCATGGGCTGGCCCACGAGACCGGCGAGCTGGCCGTCGCGCGTGAGCACGTCGGCGAAGCCCGCGAGTTGGACCACGGCCGCGCCTTCGCGCTGCCAGCCCTCGAGGCTGAGGGACCAACCCTGCGGGAGTTGCTGATCCGCGGCGGGGAACAGGATCAGCTCTCCGCGGATCACGTGACCGCGCGCGGAGGCATCCGGTGACTGCGCCAGCGCCGGGGCGATCGACGCGGCGAGCGCGATCGCAGACGGGACGATGAATCGAATCATGGAGTTGAGGGAGAGAACGGACGGGATGGCCCCCGTCAGTGGCGGGCGTGCGGTCGTCGAGCAGTGCGGGAGATGCCGCGACGACGCGTCCTGAGCCCAGGGGGAGAGCTCCCCCAAGACTATCCGACTCCCTCGGAATGGCGGGCTGCGCCGCGGGGCGAAGTTTCACGCGCCGCCAATCGAACGCAGTCTCGCTCTGCCGCGCGGTGTGACCACGAAAATCGTGCGCGCCCTACGCTCGCCAATGCACGCACCCGGAGGTCGAACACTTCGCCACGCGCGGGCAGCGCTCGACGCCGCGCTGTCGTGACGCGCACAAACGAACTCGGGCTGCCCGTGGGCAGCCCGAGATGAAGCCACTGGTTCGCCGCAGCGCGACGACCAGCATCACACGCCCCGTAGGGCGGCGATCACGGACAGAGCGTGAAGGTCAGACCGTTCGAGAGGTTGGTCGACTTCGGCGCCGGCGGATCGCGGAACCAGGCCTGCACGTGGAAGGTCTGGCCGGCCGTGAACGGGCTGCCCAGGGCGCCGGAGTGAGCCGCGCGCCAGGCGTTCCAGTCGGTCGAGAGCACGCCGTCGCACGCACCCGCGGTTCCACCGGAGGTGACCGTGTTCAGACGCTGCGTGGGGTTGGCCACGCACTTGATGCTCGAGCTGCCGACGGCCCAGGCGGTCGCCGTCTGCGAGAAGCCGTAGTAGAAGAGGCCGCTCTTCTGACCTTCGACGCTCGTGCAGTCCAGCGTGAAGCCGTTCGCGGCGGTCGCGCTCGGCATGCCGGTCGCGGACATCGACGGGCTGCAGCCGTTCGTGGTGACGCTCGAGGTGCAGTACGCAGCCGCGTTGCCGCAGCTCGAACCGGGGACGTCGACGTTGGTGAACGTGATCTGCGTCGGCGTGCCGGGCTTGAACAGGTTGACGGTCACGCTGCCCGAGGTCGGCGCCGCGTTCGAACGGAAGCGGAAGTTGTAGGTCGTGCTCCAGCGCAGCGCGTTGGCGTTGACGTTGGCGGCGTGCGTCTGGGTCTGCCAGCTGATGTCGCTGCCGAGGACGACCGAAGGCGTCCAGTCGGTGAGCGAGTACGGCTCGCCCGAGTGGTAGTCGACGTCGTTGAACCCGAGGTCGGTCGCCGTGGCGCCCGAGGGGAGCGGGATCGAGATCGCCTGCGCGCCGCGATCGCTGTTCATGTTGAACAGCGCGTACTCGTAGTGGTACTGACCGCCGCCGAGGTTGGTCACCTTGCGCGCGAGGTAGATGCGACCGTCACCGGGGATGTCGACGAAGCTCAGGGCCACGCCGGCGTCGATCTGCGCCCAGCGCTGGACGGCCGAGATCATCGGCAGCGTCGAGCCCGCGAAGGACAGGTTGTACTGGCCGCCCGACAGCGCGCCGACGGTGGTCTGACGCACCGAGTAGTTGTTGTAGCGCTGCGGTTCCGCTTCGTCGGTGCAGATGTAGACCACCTCGCACCAGTACTGCGCGCCGGAGTTCTGCGCGGGGTCGAGGTCGGTGTTCTTGACCTGCAGACGCTTGTAGATCCCGCCCGGGCTGCCCGTGCCGCTGCCCAGCACGTAGGGGTACGGGTACGCGCCCGTCCAGGGCTGGATCTCGGAGCGCGGGCCGCAGCCCGGCTGCGAGGCGTTGAGACCGTCGCTGTAGGTGTCCGTCGCGAACAGTCCGAGCCAGTCGCAGGAACCGTTGGAGACGTAGGTCGGCGAGGCGATCCCGTTGGGGTTGATGCTGGTGCAGCTCGGCGCGTCCGCGGCGCAGAAGCCGTGCTTGAGCCAGCTCATGCCGATCTGCTCGAAGCGCGTGGCGCCGTTGACGGTCTTGTAGCGGTAGAGCTGCGTGCCGATCACCGGGTGGCGATTGGGCTGCGCGCCCGAGTCGATCCAGATCGCGATCGCGTCACCGACGTTGCACGAGACGGTCGTGACGGCGTAGCCGCCGATGCCGCCCGAGGCGCCGTACTCGCCGAAGGTCGAGCCGATGGTGCTGACGATGACGTCGGGGCCGATGGCGCCGAGCGCGGACGGCGCCGAGGCGCTCGTCGGACGCGCCGGATCGAAGAAGGCCGAGCCGAGGAACGTGACCGAGCCGAGCGACGTCGCGGATGTGCTGTCCTCGAGTCCCAGTTCGGCGCGCGCGGCCTCGCTGAGGGCGAGCTCGCCCGTGAGCGAGAACTCTTCGCCGCGGCGGCTGAAGATTTCCGAGCCTTCGATCAGTTCGAAGGCGGGGCGGCCGGCGAGCGCGCCGTGCGACAGGAGCACCCACTTGCCGTCGAGCGTCGCGAGCGACAGATCGCCGAGGCCGATCGAGCGACCTGCGTTGTCGCTCAGGAGGAGTTGGTTCGAGCCCGTCGGCATGGGCTTGGAGAACAAGGAGACCATCTCGCCGTCGGCTTCGGTCACCTCGGACACGCCGGAGAGGCCCAGCACGGTCGAGCCTTCGCTCGTCACGCCCTCGGGGAGGACCGACCAACCGGCCGGGAGGCTCTGGTCCGCCGTGGGGAACAACAAAAGCTCGCCCGACAGGACGTACCCACGGACAGCGCTTTCTGCGGGGGTTCCGGCCGGCGTCGAGCCAGCAACCGCGACGGTCGCGAGAGCGCCAGCGGCGATCGCGGACTTGCTAAGAGACCAACTCATGGGGATTGGCAACCTTGGGTTGAAAAGGACTCGGGGGCGGGGACAGAGCGGACACAACTGAGCAACCTGGACGAACGAACTGCGGAACGCGAAGCGCCACAGGTCGGGCCCGAATCGGACCCCGACCTCCCGCGCGCGCCCCCAGGAGCGCGCGGCAACGCACAGGCAGCGCGTGGCGCGAGAAGCAAACAAGCGCGTTCCGAGAAAGAGCAGAGACACCGGCGGCGGTGTCCCACGGTCAACTGTACTCGACCGCCGCGGGTCGCGGCGGAGCGAAGAAACTACCACCGCGGCGCCGTGGCCCAGCCTTCACAGCCACCGGCGTACGTGTACGAAGTGGGTGAACGCAGGCCGTGTCGAGTGCACTGTGACGGTCGGCGCGCCCCTCAGGTTCCCCCATCCTCGCCGCCGCGCGAATCGCAGCCACGACGCCGCGCAGCCTCGTCGCGCACGTTCGCAGCGCTCGAGGCCGCGAACGAAGACCTCACTGGGTGACCGCGCGGGCCGCGGCGCGGTGCTCGCGCGCACCGGCGGCGTCCCCTCGTTGCTCGCACAGCGCGGCCAGCGCCTCGCGCACGGCAGGGTGCCCGGCGTCGAAGTCGAGCGCGTGTGTCCAAGCACTCTGCGCCGCATCCGGATCACCGCGCCGGATCGCGAGAAGTCCGCGCAGGAACCACAGATCGGGGTCGCTCGGCGCGGCCGAGAGCGCGAGTTCCAACTCGCGCGAGCAGTCGGCGTCCCGACCGCTGGCGAAATACAAACCGGCCAACCGTTTGCGGGCGGCGACGTGCGCGGGATCGCGAGCGAGCGCGGCGAGGAAGGCGAGTTCGGCGGCGTCCAGGCGCTCTGCTTCGAAGTGCTCGACACCGCGGGTGTACTCGCGCTCGGCGTCGACTCGCGCGCGCGCTGACTCCTCCGCCTCGCGTCGCTCTCCCCCACGCACCGCGGCGGCGTGAACGGTGAGGCCCATCACCGCGAGCGCGACTCCCGCGAAGCAGCGACCCGCGAGGGTCACGCGACCGCCTGTTCGCAACGACAGCGACTGCAACGACACATCCGACCTTCGCACGAGCCGCAGCACCAGCAACAGCGAGTAGGCCCACAGCCCAGCGAGGCCGAGCGACAGCAGGAGCGGGATGCCCTCGCCAAGTCCGAGTGCTCCGGCCCACGGCGCGCGAGCGACGATCCACGGCACGAGAGGTTCGAGGGGGCGGTACCCGCGCAGCGCGTAGAGCGCGAACAAGCAGCCCACGGCGAGCAGCAACTCTTCTCCGAGCGAGGGACCGCCGGTGCGCGTCGCGCGGCCGCGGAACACCCACGCGAGCAGCGCGGTGCCCGCCGCGATCGCCGCGACGAAGCCGCCGTGCGCGGCGAGGTCGAATTGGCGCTGGTGCGAGAGCAACACGACGAACAACGCGGCGACGAAGGCGGTGTCGAGCGCCACCCTCGGCCAGCGCGCCGCAGCGCTCGTGCGCGGGCCCGCAGCCGCCGACTTGCGCGGCGACGTCCACAGCGCCGGCGCGCCGAAGCCCACGTAGAGCGCGTCCGTCGGGCAGGCCGCGACACAGTCGAGGCACTTCATGCAGCCGGGGTCGACCACCGCGCGGAAGTCGCGCACCTCCTGGTGGACGCGCACGTTCGACGAGCACGCGACGGTGCACTTTCCGCAGCCCTGGCAAGCGTCAGTCACGCGGATGCGCTGCGGGGCGAGTTGATCGGCGATGCCGAAGATCGCGCCGTACGGGCAGGCGTAAGTGCAAAAGCCCTTCGAGCCCAGGAAGTACACCGCGACGAAGCCGCACACGAGGAACGTGACCACCGACATGGTCACCCCGGGGAACGTCGCCCAGAACTCCTCGGTGAACAGCGCGACGCGCGGCTCGACGGCGATCCCCTGCCACAGGCGATACAGCCACGGACCGAGGAACATGTAGATGCACGCCACCAGCGGCACGAGTCCGAGAACGCCCAGCTGAATCGCTCGCGGCCGCAGTCCGACGCGCATCAGGAGCCAGCGGCAACCGTCCTGCAGCGCCACCAGATGGCAGGCCCAGCCGCAGAACCAGCGGCCGAACAGCAAGGTCGACGCGATGGTGACGAGGAAGAAGATGGCGCCAGCGTTGAGCCGGCCGTGCTCGGCGAGGTCCGTCGCCTCGGACGGCTCGACCGGCGAGAGCGTCGATCCGCCCCACTTCCACTGCGCCACGTGCGCGAGGATCGCGAGGTGCACGGCGAGCAGCACCCAGGCGCGCCGGCGCGAGTAGTTGGGGCGCGAACGGCCCCCGGCGCCGGACGGCGACGAGTCCGTCGACGGCAGGCAGTCGACGCTCACGCGCAGGATTGTGCGAGCCGCAACCTTTCGCGGCAACCGCCGTACTGCTGCCGTCGCTCGGCTTGGAGCGCGCTCGACGGCCGCGCACAATGAGCGGCGAGGGCGAGCCACGCCCGCGGACTCGCCTCCATGGACCCCAGCGATCGCCCCCACGACTCGATCGTGCGCAC
Organism: uncultured Planctomycetia bacterium; assembly: GCA_938003765.1. GTDB lineage: Bacteria > Planctomycetota > UBA1135 > UBA1135 > WYBT01. The sequence goes on along the minus strand of CALKYE010000304.1, from coordinate 13,342 downwards.
GGAAGCGTCGGCCCCTCAGGCCGAGCGCGTCACCGCCAGCGAAGTCGTCGAGCGACTGAGCGCGCGCCCGCGACTGAACCAGCGCTACCAGGTGCGCAACGAGGTCGGTCGCGGCGCGATGGGCGCCGTGCTGCGCGTGTGGGACGCGGACCTGCGCCGCCAACTGGCGGTGAAGGTGATGCTCGCCTTCGAGGCCGAGAAGGGCTCGCGCACGGCTTCGCAGGAGAGCTCGGCGGCGCGGCGCTACGCGCGCTTCCTCGAGGAAGCCCAGATCACCGGCCAGCTCGATCACCCCGGCATCGTGCCGGTGCACGAGATCGGACTCGACGCCGAGGGCCGGCTGTACTTCACGATGAAGCTCGTGCGCGGACGCGAGCTGCGCGAGGTGTTCGAGCTGGTGCGCACGGGCGCGGAGGGCTGGAACCTCACGCGCGCGCTCAACGTGCTGCTGCGCGTGGGCGAGGCCATGGCCTTCGCGCACGAGAAGGGCGTGATCCACCGCGACCTCAAGCCCGACAACGTGATGGTCGGCCGCTTCGGAGAGGTCTACGTCATGGACTGGGGCCTCGCGAAGGTCCTCGGCGCCGCCGACACGCACGACGTGCGCCTGCGCCGCGCCGATGGTTCGCACAGCCTGGTGCGCACCGAGCGTCAGGACATGGCGCAGGACGCCGACTCCCCGCTCGCGACGATGGACGGCGACATCGTCGGCACGCCCTGCTACATGCCTCCCGAACAGGCGCGCGGTCGGCTCGACGACATCGGCCCGCACTCCGACGTCTACTCGGTCGGCGCGATCCTGTACGAGCTGCTCGGCGGTCAGATGCCCTACTGCGCGCCGGGCGATCGCCCCTCGCCGCAGGCGGTGCTCGGCGCGTTGATCCACTCGCCGCCGACTCCGCTGCGCACGCTCGCCAAGGATCTGCCCGACGAGCTCGTCGCGATCTGCGAGAAGGCCATGGCCCGCGACATCGCGTCGCGCTACCCGAGCATGCTCGGCCTCACCGAGGACCTCCGCGCGTACCTCGAAGGTCGCGTGGTGAGCGCGTACGAGAGCGGCGCGCTGGCCGAGTTCCGCAAGTGGATCGGGCGCAACCGCGCCTTCGCGCTGACGGTCGGCGTCGCGCTCGTGATCGGCTTCGCGAGCCTGTTCGGCATGCTCGAGACCGCGCGTCGCAAGAACCAGGAGCTCTCGAACGTCAACCAGCAGCTCGACGAGCAACGGCAGGCGCTGGAGTCCGAGAAGGCGAAGCTCAAGTCGAAGAACGATGAGTTGGAGACCGCCAGCGCGCTCGCGCAGCGCAACGAGGAGCTGGCGAAGTCGAAGGAAGACCTGGCCAAGCGCATGAGCTACGCGGCCGGCATCGCAGCGGCCGACGCCAACCTCAAGATCAACGACGTCGACGCTGCGCGCGCGCGACTGCTCGTCCGCTACAACGAGGACCTGCGCGCCTGGGAGTGGGTGCACCTGTTCGCGCGCTGCGATACGAGCGTGCGGCAGATCACGCGTTTCGACGCGCGCGCCGGCGCAGGCAACCTCGTCACCCACGTCGCCGCGAGCCGCGGTGGGCGCGTGCTCGCGATCTGCGCGCAGGACTCCACCTCTCGCCAGAGCGCCGCCGGCGTCGTGCGCCTGCTCGACGTCGAGCGCCTGACCGAGCTGGCGGAGATCCCGCTCAACGGCGCCTTGGAAGCTCTCGCCGTATCTCCCGACGGCGCGCGCGTGGCCCTGGTCACGGCGGACCACCTCGTGCGGATCTACACCGTCGGCGAGAGCGAGCCTCGGGCGCAGTGGCAGAGTCCGCGCACCGGGACGTACCGCGCGACGCTCGCGTTCACGCCGGACGGCAAGGAACTCATCGCTGCGCTCGCCGCGAGCGGTCTGACCGTGCTCTCGAGCGAGAGCGCGCAGCCCGTGCGCGAGATCAAGGAGCGCGTGGGCATGGTCAACGCGCTGGCCTGTTCGCCCGACGGCGCCCGCTTGGGCGTGGCGCTCGACGAGGGTGAGATCGCGATCTTCGATCTCGCCAGCGGTCGGCGCGAACGCACGCTGGGCGAGCGCGCGGCGTCGCTGCGCTGCCTCGCCTTCAGCCCCGACGGCCAGCGCGTGCTCGCCTCGAGCGGCCTGGCGCGCGGACCGGACCCGCGGCGCGGACCGTGGCTGTTCACCGTGCGCGAGTGGGAGTTGGAGAGCGGCCGACTGGTCTCGACCTGGCAGGACCATCAGGCCTCGGTCAACTGGTGCGACTACGCCGCCGGCGGCCGACTCGTGGTGTCGGTCTCCGACGACCGCAGCATCCGCGTGCGCGACACGCTGCGCGGCGACGCGTGGAGCATGCTCGGACACACGGCGGCGATCACTGCCGGCGCGCTGACTGCGAACGGCGACATGCTGGTCACCGGCAGCTTCGACGGCGTCGTGCGCGAGTGGTCGCCGTGGCTGGGCGAGTTCGCGACGCTCGCGGGCCACCGTCGCGCGCTCTCGAGCCTGCGCTTCCTCGACGACACCGAGCGCCTGATTTCGTCCGCCACCGACGGCGGCGTGCGCGTGTGGGACTCGCGCAGCGCGCTGCTGCTGGGCATCGTTCAGCCTGGCGAGAGCGGCCAGGAGCGCAGTCCGGTGCTCGCCACGTCTCCGGACTCGCCCGTGAGCGCTCTGGCCGGACCGGGCGGACGCGTGCGCTTGTACGACGCCGATGCAGCCGAGTTCGTGCGCACGCTCGAGTGCGGCGACAGCGAGCAGATCCTCGCACTGGCCTTCAGCTCCGATGGCAAGCGAATCGCAGCGACCGTGGAGCGTGGGCTGGCCTACGTGTGGAGCGTCGAGGGTGGATCGCCCGCGGTGTTGCGCGGCGCTCGCGGCCAGAGCGTGCGCCTCGCCTGGATCGAGAACGACACGATGCTCGCGGTCGGCTCGCTGTGGCAGGCGCCGAACTCAGGCGCGCGCGTCGCGCAGCGCGTGAGCGAGGTGAACGTGTTCGACGTCGAGCGACGCATGTCGGCGCGGTTGCTCGAGAACCTCCCCGGCGTGCTGTTCGCGCTCGAAGCGAGCCCCGACGGCGAGGAGCTGCTGCTGGGCTGGCGACAGTCGGGAGCGCAGAGCGTTCTGCGCCGCGTCGACGTGCGCACGCTCGAGCCCCGCGGCGCCGACGTGAAGGTCGACGCGGAGCACGCCATGTGGTTCGGCGACTCGCGGCTCGTGGCCGGCGGACGCGACAGCGGCGTGCAGTTGATCGACCCGGACAGCGGCGAGGTCGAGCTCGCGCTGCACGCTCCGCTCGAGCTGACGACGGTCACGGTGAGCGGAGACGGCCAGCGCGTCGTCGCCGGATACATCGACGGCTCGATCCGGGTGTGGAGCTCCGACAAGCCGCTGTCGCGCCACCAGCGCCGGGCGCGGGCCGTGAACGCGCGTTCGCGCGCCGTGGAGGCGTTCGAGCGCGCGATGCGCGAAGGCGGGCTGGCGCTTTCGGCGGCGCTCGACAGCGTTCTCGCGAGCGATGAGCTGGACGAGGCCGAGCAGCGCGCCGCGCGCGACGTCGCGCGCTTGATCGAAGGAGACAGCGCACGCCTGCTGGCCGAGGTGCGCGAGACCTGCCGCTCGCCGAGGCGCGAGCCGCTCGACTACCGCGTCGCGCTGCTGCAAGCCACGCAACTGCGGCGCACGTCGAACTCCGAGCTCGAAGGCCTCTACGCCGAGGGCCTGGCGTTGCTGCGGCTCGGCCGCACCGAACTCGCAGCGCAGGCGTTCACGAGCGCGCTCGCGGGCAAGAGCGGACGCGACCTCGAAGAGACGCGCGGCCTGCTCGCGCTCGCGCTCCTGCGCGGCGGGCGCCGCGACCAGGCGCGCAGCGTGTACGAGGAAGTGCGCCGCTCGCGCGCCGGGCTCGGGAACATCGTCGACCGCCTGGTGGTCGAGCCCGTGCTCGACCCGATCACGCGCGATCTGTCGGCCGAGGTCGAAGCGGCCTGCGAAACGCTGATGAACGGCTGACGCGCGACGCCGTCAGAGCCAGACGCGCGCGTCGCCGCCGTCTTCTTCGACGCGGTACGTCTTCGCATCCGAGCAGGCCACGCCCACGGCCTTGCCCGTCGTCGGATCGAACTTGTAGTTGTGCAGCGGGCAGACGACGAACTTGCCGTTCACGAGCGGACCGTCGGTGATGCGGCCGCCTTCGTGCGGACACAGCCGGTCGACGGCGCACAGCTTGCCGCCCGTGCGCGCGAGCACGAGTTCGACGCCGCCCGCGAGCGGATCTCCGATCTCGACGCGCTTGGACTGGCCGTCGGGCAACTTGCCCGCGCCCTGGATCAAAACCGGCTTGCGCCCGAAGGCGCCGAACAGCTTCGCGAACATCGAGGCGATGCTAGCATCGCCCGGCGCAGCCCGGCCCGCGCGCTACCGTGCCCAGCTCTCTCAAGCCTTGCGTTGTCGTTGACATCGTCGGACTCACGCTGCGCCAACTCGGCGAGCACACGCCGAACCTCGAGCGCTTCTGCGCCCGCGGCGCGCGCGCGGCGATGAGTTCGGTGCTGCCAGCCGTCACGTGCAGCGCCCAGGCCACGATGCTCACCGGCCTGTGGCCGCGCGAGCACGGCGCAGTCGGAAACGGCTGGTTCGACCGCGAGAGCGGCGACGTGGCGCTGTGGCGTCAATCGAACGCCCTGGTGCGCGGCAAGAAGCTGTACGAGCTCGCGCGCGAACGCGATCCGAGCTTCACCTGCGCCAAGCTGTTCTGGTGGTGGAACATGGGCGCGCCGGTCGACTGGTCGATCACGCCGCGGCCGTTCTACCCGGCCGACGGCCGCAAGATCCCCGCGGTGTACGGCTGGCCGCGCTCGTACGTCACCGAACTCGAGGAGCGCTGCGGACCGTTCCCCTTCTTCGACTTCTGGGGCCCCAAGTCAGGCCTGCCGTCGAGCCGCTGGATCGCCGACGCCGCCATCGCGACGCTCGCCGAGCGCGCGCCCACGCTGACGCTGGTGTACCTGCCGCACCTGGATTACTCGCACCAGCAGTACGGCCCGCGCGATCCGCGCTCGATCGCTGCGCTGCGCGAGATCGACACGGTGTTCGGCGATCTCGAGCGCGCGGCGAGCGAGCGCGGCGCGAGCGTCGTGGTCGTGAGCGAGTACGGTCTCGAGCCCGTCGACACGCCCGTCGACATCAACCGCGCGTTGCGCCGCGAGGGACTGCTCGAGGTGCGTGAGACGCCCGCCGGCGAGGTGCTCGACACCTTCGCCAGCGCGGCCTTCGCCGTCGCCGACCACCAGCTCGCGCACGTGTACTGCCGCAGCGACGAGGCGCGCCAGCTCGCCGCCAACGTGCTGCGCAACCTGCCGGGCGTCGAACGCGTGCTCGACCGCTCGGCGCAGCGTTCGTTCGGGCTCGATCACGCGCGCACGGGCGACCTGGTGGCGATCGCGCGCGCGGGCGCGTGGTTCACCTACTACTACTGGCTCGACGACGAGCGCGCGCCCGACTTCGCGCGCACGGTCGACATCCATCGCAAGCCCGGCTACGACCCCTGCGAGCTGTTCCTCGATCCGACGCTGCGCGCGCCCAAGCTGCGCATCGCGCTGCGCCTGGCGCAGAAGCTCTCGGGGATGCGCTACCTGATGGACGTGATCCCGCTCGACGCCCGACTGGTGAAGGGCAGCCACGGGCGGATCGTCGAGGATCCCTCGGACGGTCCGCTGCTCTTGTGCTCGGAGCCGTTCGGACCCGCCGGGACGCCGCCGCAGAACGGCGTCGTGAACATGACGAGCGTGTGCGAGCGCGTCCTCGGCCTGATGTTCGGCGCATGAGCGCGGCCGCATCGCAGTCCCTGCGCGAGCGCGCGCGCGCGCTGATCGAGACCAACGCGCGCGCCGCGTTGCGCGCGCCGCCGTTCGACACCGACCTCGCCTGGTGGAACGTCGAGCGACCGCTCACGCTCGAGCAGGACTTGCGCGGCCGCGTCGTGCTGCTCGTGTTCTGGACGTCGGGGTGCGTGCACTGCCAGCACGTGCTCGCGGAGGCCGCGTGGCTCGAGCAGCGCTTCGCCGCCGCGGCCTTCGCCGTCGTCAGCGTGCACGGCGCCGCGCGCAACGACGAGCTCGCCGCGCTGAGGCTGAGGCACACGCTGCTGCGCGAAGGGATCCAGCACGCCGTCATCGACGACGAGCGCCACGCGCTGCGCTCGCGACTGGGAGTCCGTGCTTGGCCGACGCTCGTGCTGCTCTCGCCTGACGGGCTGATCCTGGGCCAGGTCGCGGGCGAGGGGCAACGCGCGGTGCTCGCGGCGCTGATCGAAGCGGCGCTCGAGCTGTACGGCGAGCGCGGGGCGCTCCAGGCGCGCGAGTTCCCGTCGCGACCCGAGATCGAGAGCGAGTTCGAACTCCCGCTGCGCTACCCCACCAAGCTGCTCGCCGACGAGTCGTCGTCGCGCCTGTGGATCGCCGACAGCGGACATCACCGCGTGGTGGAGTGCGACCTGACGGGCAAGTTCCTGCGCGCCTTCGGGTGCGGCGAGCGCGGGCTCGTCGACGGACCGGCGCACAGCGCACGCTTCGCAGGTCCCGAAGGACTCGCGCTCGACGGCGGCGCGCTGCTGGTGGCGGACACGCGCAACCACGCGCTGCGGAGCATCGACCTCGCGAGCGGAGTCGTCTCCACCCTCGTGGGCAATGGCGAGATCGGCTACGAGCGCGCCGGCGAGTTCGCCGCGACCAGCGCCCGACTCAACTCTCCGCGCGACGTGCTGGCGCTCGACGACGTCGTGCTCATCGCGATGGCGGGCTCCCAGCAGTTGTGGGCCTTCGATCGAAGCGCCGGACGTTTGCGCCCGGTCGCCGGAGACGGCGCAGCGGCGTTGCGCGACGGCGCAGCTGCATCGGCGAGGCTCGCCCAACCGTCCGCCCTCGCGCGCGCCGGCCGCAGCGTCCTGTGCGTGGACCTGGAGAACGCAGCGCTGCGCGAGTACGACGTCGAACACGCAACGCTCACCACGCTCGCGAGCGGCGCCGCGCAGTCGATGGGCTCAACCGCGTCCCGGGCGCCGCTCGTCGCGCCGAGCGCGCTGGTCGCGGAGCGCCCGGACGAGCACGGTGCGTTCTGCGCCTACATCGCGGACGCGGGCGCCCATCGCGTGTGGCTGTTCGCCTCCGCCAGCGGCGTCGTGAGCAGCTACGTCGGCGATGGCGAAGCGGGCGCGAACGACGGCGCTTGCGATGCCGCGCAGTTGGACTCCCCCGAGGGTGTGACGCTCGCGGGCGACGCGTTGCTCGTGAGCGACTCGTTGAACCACGCCGTGCGTGAAGTCGACCTCGTCGAACATCAGGTGCGAACGCTCGATCTGAGCAGCGTGCCGCTGCCGCGCGCGCCGCGCAGCAACCCGAGCCTCGCGGCGCTCGAACTGCCGCGCAGCGGTGGCACGATCGACCACGGACCGCGCAAGCTCCGGCTGCCCGCCACGGGCGCAGCGCTCGAGCTTGAGCTCGAACTGCGCGCGGGTGAGTCGCTCGCGCCCGGCGCGCCCGCGCAGTACCGCGTGCGGCGCATCGACGGCCTGGCGGCGGCTCGCAGCGTCGCCGGAGCGCTGACTCCGCCGCTGACTCGAATCGAACTCGGCGCCGCGGGAGACGGCAGCTTGGAACTGTCGGCGCTGTTCTACGTCGTCGACGAGGCGGGCGCGTGCCGCCTGCGCTCGCACGTGTGGCGCTTCGACATCCAGTTCGACGAGCGCGCGCCCGCGCGGGCCATTCGACTCAGCGCGAGCCTGACGCCCTGAGCCGCGGCCCAGGGGCAGGCGTCACTGAGGCGCGCGGCCCGCGCTGCGCGAGGGCGTCACGGCGCGACGGTCAACTCCACCGCGTTCGACATCGACGAGAACCGGCATGAGGCCGGGTCCCGGTACCAACACTGGAAGTACGCCTTGTCGCCGACGCCCCAGGGCTGGCCCAGCGCGTTCGGACTGGCCTGCATGAAGGCGTTCCAGTCGAGCGTCATCGACCCGTTGCACACGCCTGCGGTTCCGCCCGAGGACTGCGCCAGCGAGCGATAGGTCGGCACCTGCACGCACAGATAGCTGGAGCCCGTCGAGAAGCACCACAACTGCGGCAGCGGCTGAAGACCGTAGAAGATCGCGCCGTTGCGCTGCCCGTCGAGTCCGCTCACTTGGATCGAGCACGGGCTCGAGTACGACGCACTGGGATTGGCGCTGGCGTCGATGGTGGGCTGACAACCGTTGGCCGACGTGCCCGAGGTGCAGTACGGCTGCGGCGCCGCGACGGGGAAGTCCGCTTCGAGGTCGTCCATCAGGATGAACGCGCCGCCGAACAGGCTGTCGACGACGATGCGCGAGATCGGCGCGCCGCCCGCGACGCTCCAGCCGAGCCAACGCCACTGGCAATCGTTGGGGATCGACGCGATCTCGGTGTGCAGCAGCACGCCCGAGGCGTCGTAGAACTCGAAGGTCGCATCGGGCGTGGGGCTGTGGCACGCGAAGCGCCCGCCGAAGCGAGTGATGGGCTGATCGAAGGTGAGCACGGCCTCGGTCGACGCCGAACCGCACATCAGGGGCGGCGAGTAGGGCGCGATGACGCAGGTGAACGACCACCCGCTCGAGATGAGCGGCGCGCTGCCCGAGACGGCGCACAAGTCGCCGCGATTGTTGAACACGCGGTTGCCGATGCAGCTCTGGTTGCTCGGCGCCGAAGTGAGGAACTGCTCCTGTTCGTTGCCGCTGAACGGCGCCTGGGGAACGATCTGCGCCGATGCCGGCGCAACGAGCAACACGAGTACGGTCGAGAGACTCGAGAGCTTCACGCACACACCTCTGGGGGATGGAGCCGCACTGGGGGGATCGCGCCGCGACGTTCGGGCGCGACGAGCGTCGAGCCTACCGCGCGGCTCGAATCACCGCTCGCGGAAGATCTTTCGCGGTCGAGCCCCGCGCGCGCAATCGCGTTTCAGTCGAGCGTCGGACGCGGTCGATGCAGCCCGACCACAGAGGGGAACTTTGCGCATGATCCATCGAGCTCGCCGCGGCTTCACCATCATCGAACTGCTCATCGTGGTCGCGATCATCGCGATCATCGCGGCCACGGCTCTGCCGCGCGTCCTCGGGGCGCGCCTGTCGGCCAACGAGACCAGCGCCATCGCCACGATGCGCGCGATCGTGACCGCGCAGATGCAGACGATCAGCGCGGGCTCGATCGACACCGACAGCGACGGTCGCGCGGAGTTCGGGTACTTCGGCGAGCTGGCGGGCGTCGTGCCCACGCGCATCGCCGGCGCCGGCGGCCCCGCAGCCGGAGTCGTGGGCGTGCACGAGCTCGCGCCGTCGCCGCTCCTGTCCTCGCTCGGCGCCGTCAACTCGAGCGTCACGACGCACTCGGGCTACGTCTTCCAGATGTGGCTGCCCGACGGCGCGGGCGCGGGCATCGCGGAGGACGCCAACGGCGGCAAGGCCGCTGGCCCGTTCCCCGACTCGGACTGGTGCGAGGAAGTGTTCTGCGCTTATGCGTGGCCGGTGCGCGCTGGAGCGACGGGGAACAAGTGCTTCTTCATCAACCAGGACGGACTGATCGTCCAGACCGTGAACCGCGGCGCCGGGGCCTACTCGGGCATCGCCGGCGGCCCGAACTTCGACGCCGCGTTCCTCGTGGCGGGTTCGATGCACGCGCGCCACGCGCTCAACGCTGCGGGCTCCGACGGACGCACCTGGGTCCCGGTGCAGTGAGCTAGCGGACCGGCCAGTCCCCACCCGAAGCGCGAGCGCCGCCGCTCCGCGCAGAGTCCCCGCTCCGCTCGACACACCGCCGTGCCGTCGCAGGTCTACACGCTCCTCGTGTGGCTGGCCGTCATGGCGGCGGCGGCTTGTTTGGCCGAGCGACGACGTTGGAGCGCGCCAGCGCTGCTCGTCTGCGCCGGCGCATTGCTCGGCGCTGCGCCGGGGGTTCCGCAGCTCGAGTTCGAGCCGGAGTTGCTGCTCGCCCTGGCCCTTCCTCCGCTGGTGTGGTCCGACGCGCTGCGCAGTTCGTGGAACGACTTCCGACGCTGGCTGCGCCCGATCCTGATGCTCTCGGTCGGACTGGTGGCCTTCACCGTCGGCTGCGTGGGAATCGCGGCGCACCTGCTGTTCCCGCAGCTCCCATGGACCGCCTGCTTCCTGCTGGGCGCGCTGGTTTCCCCCACCGACACGATCGCGGTCCAGGCGATCCTCGAGCGCCTGCACGCGCCGCGTCGGATCACGGCGATCCTCGGCGGCGAGAGCCTGGTGAACGACGCGACCGGACTGGTGGCCGTGCAGGTGTGCGTGGCGCTGGTGTGGAGCGGCGCCTTCGAGGCCTCCGAGGTCGCCGCCCACTTCGCGCGCGTCGCGGGGCTCGGCATCGCCGTGGGCTTGCTCGTCGGCGCAGCGCTCGCGCTCGTCAACCGCCGCATCCAGAACGTGCACGCGCTGTTCTCGCTGTCGTTGGCGACGCCGTACCTCGCCTATGCGCTGGCGCATGAAGTCGGGGCCTCGGGCGTGCTGGCGGTCGTCGTCGCGGGCTTCGTCGCGGCCTGGAACGCGCACCACCTCCGCGGAGAAGCGCGCGTCGAGTTGCACAGCGCGTGGAAGCAGCTCGTCTTCGTCGGGAACGGGGTGTGCTTCCTGTTCATCGGCGTTCAAACGCCGGTCATCGCGCGCGCCACGGATCTGCTCGAGTCGCCGCAGATCCTGTGGCCCGCGCTCGCGCTCACGGCCGTCGCGCTCCTCTCGCGCGTGCTGTGGTGCGCGCCGCCTGCGCTGCTCGCAGCGCTCAACGCGCGACTGCGCGGAGCTCAGCGCGATGTCCTGTGGTCGTGGCGCGCCACGACGATCGTCTCGTGGTCGGGCATGCGCGGCTTCGTGTCGCTCGTCGCCGCCCTCGCGCTGCCGACCCTCGGCCGCGACGGCTTGCCGCTGCCGGGCCGCGACGTGATCGTCGCGAGCACGCTGGTGATCGTGCTCGGCTCGCTCACGGTCCAGGGCTTGACGCTGCAGCCGCTCGTGCACGCGCTGGGACTGCGCGACGACGAAGACTCGCAACGTGAAGTGCGCCACGCGCGCGAGCAACTGCTCGAGGCCGGAGTGTCGCGACTGGACGAGTACTGCAGCACGAACGCCTGTCCGGTCTCGATCCACCACCTGCGCACGCACATGCTCGACGAGCTGCAGACCCTGCGCGACGAAGATGAGCAGGAGCGGCGTTCGGCGCTGTCGCGCGTGGTGGTGTCGCGTCAGGTGCGGCTGGAGGTCGCTGCGGCGCAGGAGCGCGCTCTGCTCGCGTTGCGCGACGCCGGTCGGATCAACGACAAGACCTACGACCGTCTGCGTCTGGAACTCGATCAGGCCAGCCTGCCGGTCGCGCGCGAAGCCGCCTGAGGCGCGTCGAGCGCGCGATTCAGCTCGACACGGCGTCGATCAGAGCGCCGATCGTGCGGTGCGCCTCGATCGGGTGGCGCAGCGGTCGCGAGCGATGGACCTGGTAGGTGTTGCGCCGGCCGTCGCGCTTGCGCGTGAGGTAACCGGCCTCCTCCAACTCGACCAGGATGCGGTGCACGGCGCGCTCGGTGACGCCCACGCGCGCGGCGATCTCGCGCACCGTCGGATCGGTGTCCTGGACCAGGCACAGCACCACGTGCGCGTGATTCGACAGGAACGTCCAAGCTGCCGGCGCCGCCGGAGTTGGCGCGGCGCGAGGCGCGGAACGGCGGCGCGAGGCGCTTGACGAAGTAGGAGACATGACTTTAGATTACTGAACTGTAGTTCATGCTACGGAAGCCTGGACACTCTCTGCGGACCCGCATTCTGGAGGAACAATGAGCCTCGCCCAAGCCCCGATTCATTCCCAGCAACCCACGGACGGCGCCGCCTCGCGCGCCGCCACGCCGATCACGGTCGCCCGCGGCGACGGCATCGGCCCGGAGATCATGGACGCCACGCTGCGCATCCTCGCCGCGGCGGGCGCGCGCCTGGCGATCGAGGAGATCGAGATCGGCGAGAAGGTCTACGCGCGCGGCAACTCGTCCGGAATCGAGCCTTCGGCGTGGGAGTCGCTGCGCCGGACGAAGGTCTTCCTCAAGGCGCCGATCACCACGCCCCAGGGCGGCGGCGTGAAGAGCCTGAACGTGACCACGCGCAAGGCGCTCGGTTTGTACGCGAACGTCCGGCCGTGCACGGCCTACGCGCCCTTCGTGCAGACCCGTCACCCGCAGATGGACGTCGTCATCATCCGCGAGAACGAAGAGGACACCTACGCGGGCATCGAGCACCAGCAGACCGACGAGGTCGTGCAGTGCCTCAAGCTGATCAGCCGTCCGGGCTGCGAGCGCATCGTGCGCTACGCCTTCGAGTACGCCGTGCAGAACGGGCGCAAGAAGGTCACCTGCTTCACGAAGGACAACATCATGAAGCTGACCGACGGCCTGTTTCACAAGGTGTTCGACGAGATCGGCGCCGAGTACCCGCAGCTCGAGAAGGAGCACTGGATCGTCGACATCGGCGCGGCGAAGCTGGCCGACACACCCGAACAGTTCGACGTCGTGGTGATGCCGAACCTCTACGGCGACATCCTCTCCGACGTCGCCGCGCAGCTCACCGGCAGCGTGGGTCTCGCGGGCTCGAGCAACATCGGGCTCCAGTGCGCGATGTTCGAAGCGATCCACGGCTCGGCGCCGCGGCGCGCGGGCAAGAACTCTGCGAACCCGTCGGGACTGCTGCACGGCGCGATCCTGATGCTGACGCACATCGGCCAGCACGACGTCGCCGAGCGCGTGCACAACGCGTGGCTGCGCACCATCGAGGACGGCGTGCACACCGACGACATCTACCGCGAGGGCTCGAGCAAGCTGCGCGTCGGCACGCGCGAGTTCGCCGACGCCGTGATCGCGCGCCTGGGCCAGGAGCCGCGCCAACTCGCGCCGCGCCGGTACCGTCACAGCCCGACGCGCACCTCCCCGCCCGTGCGGCGCGCTCGCGCGACGAAGGAACTGCTCGGCGTCGACGTGTTCACGCACTGGGACGAGGCCCAGCGCGACCCCAGTGTTCTCGGCCGCCGCCTCGAACAGGTGGCGAAGAGCATCCCGGGCCTGCGCCTCAAGATGATCTCCAACCGCGGCGTGAAGGTTTACCCCGACGGATTCCCGGAGACGTTCTGCACCGACCACTGGCGCTGCCGCTTCGTGAGCGCGACCGCGGACGCGCCGATCCGCTTCGACGCCGTGCTCCAACTCCTCGGCGCGGTTCACGCCGCCGGTCTCGAGGTCATCAAGACCGAGAACCTCTACCGCTTCGACGGGGTGAAGAGCTACTCGCTCGGCCAAGGCGAGTGA
>CALKYE010000303.1 GCA_938003765.1 uncultured Planctomycetia bacterium | reverse complement strand
CGCGTGGAGGCCGAGTCCGCCGCCGAGCGCGAGTCCGCGGCGCACGAAGCGCTCGAAGCCGACCCGGCCGGTGTAGGACTCGACGCCGACGGTCTCGCCCGGGATGGAGACTTGGAGCGAAGCGGCGGTGACGACGTTCGTGCGTCCTTCGGCGCGCGAATCGCCGGGCGCGCCGCGGATCTCGGGCGCGGCGGCGCGGCACGCGGCGAGCGACGCGAGCAGAACGAGCGAGAGGGACGTGCGCATGGAGCCGGAGGAGCTCGCGCGATCCGTCTCCAGGCCGCTCGAGCGGGACGCATGCTCGCGTCGACGCGCGCGCGAAACAACTGCGCTCCGCGGCTGTCGACAGACCTTCACACGGCGTGGCTCGTGCAGGTCGCTCAGCTCGCGGCTTCGCAACGGCGGCGCACGATCTCGAGGATGTAGCTCTGGACGTCGGACATGATCCAGTCCGTCCACAGCGTCGCGTAGGCGTTGAAGTGCGTCGAAACGCGGTGACGCGAGCGCAGTTCGAGACGCACCGAGCCGTCGGGTAGCGGATGGAGCTCGTACTCGCCCTCGAGCACATCGAAGAACGGGCCGCCGACCGTCACATGCTCGTCCAGCGTCGTGGGCGGGATCGTGGTGGAGTCCGCGTGGATCGAGAAGGTGAGGCGCTTGTTCACCTCCCAGTGCGTGATGGTCTCGATGAACAGCACGCCGCCCTCGAACGTCGCGTGGCGGACACCGCCCACGCCTTCGTGGCTGAGCGTGGCCTCCACCGGCCGTGGGAAACCGATCAGGTGACTGAACGCGAAGTGGTGCTCCTCCTCGCGGAAGGCGCGGACGCGCTCGATGTTCGACCACACGGACTCGAGCGGTGCGCGCTGCTGCGCCCCGCGGGCGGGAGTAGCGCGAGCGCCCCGGCGTGGGCTCGAGTTCGCTCTCGTCGCCGCAGCAGGAGCCAAAGCGTGAGCTCACTTCGCGCCCTCGGCAGCGGGCTTCAACTCGACCTCGATCGAGCGCCCGCCGGTCAGGCGGGAGAGTTCGCCCCACCGTCGCGCTGCGCCGGGCGGCGCGTCGACGAGGATCGAGTCCACCACCACGCGCCGGAAGCGCGTGTGCTCGACGAGGATCGGCGTGATCAGGTCCATGTCACTGTGCGAGCCGCCGGTCGGCACGCCGTCGGTGAGCACGCAGATCGTGTCGATGCGTGGATCACGGGCCGCGAGCAGCGCCGCGTCGAGGAAGTTGCCTCGTCCGCGCTCGCGGCAGGCCAGGAAGAACTCCAACGCAGCGCGCAGGTTCTTGGGAGTGGCGGGTTGGGCCCCCTCGCTCCACGGGATGGGCTCGTTGGTGAACGGGATCAGGTTGAACTCCGTCTCCGGCGACAGGCCCTCGAGCGCCGCGCGCAGCTTCTCGCTGACGATGTCCTTGGGGATGCGGCCGTCGGCGAGCGGCGTCCACATGGAGCCCGAGAAGTCGAACAGGTAGCAGACCCGGTCGGAGATCAGCGGCAGGCCGGTGAAGGCCGTGCGCGACACGTTGGGATCGCCGGCGCCCTTGTTCGGCGCGGGCCTCCGCAGGACACCGTCCGCAGGGATCGTCTCGATCCACAACTTCCACGGCCGCGGATCGAGGCGGTGTTTGAGCCCGGACGCGTTCTGCAGCAGATCGACGATGCGCCAGCGCAGCCGCACGCGCTGCTCGAGCCCCAGGCGCGCCACCAGCGCAGTCATCGACGCGCGCGAGCCGAGCACGTCGAGCGTGTCGAGCGCGGCGAGGCGCACGCGCGGGTCTTCGTCGGCCGCCAGCTTGATCGCGGAGGCCAGCGCGTGACTCGAGCCCACGCGCTCGAGCGCGATCAGTCCCGCGACGCGCCGCTCGGACCACGTCGCGCGCAACGCCTCGAGCGCCATGCGCTCGGCGTGAGGTTCTTTGAGTTGTGCGAGCGCCACCAACGCCGCGCACGCCGCGTCCCGATCCGACGTCGAGCCGGCGGCGCGCAGCAGCGTCGCGCCCAGTCGCTCCGTCGCGCCGGCGATGCGGCCGCTCTGCGCGAGCCGCTCGACGGACCAGCACAAGGGCCGCGCGAGCGCGCCGCGGTGCTCCCCCACCAGGCGCGCGAGCTCATCCCCGACGAGCGCTTGCTTCGAGCGGCCGAGCAACTCCGCGACGCGATGCGCGACGAGTTCGTCCTTCGAGCCGAGTCCGCCGCGCCCGAGCAGCTCCTTGCGGAGCTTGGGGTCCATCAGCGACGCGAGCGAGAGCTGCGCTTCATCGGCGACACCCGAGTCGGCGTCCTCCAACGCCTCCATCACGAGCCGCCACGCGTCGGGCCGGCCGAGGCGCACCAGACCGCGCACCGCAGAGCGCCGCCGCGCGGGCTCGCTCTCGCGCAGTTGCTTGGAGAGCTCGTCCAGCGTGGCTGGATCCGGCGCCGCGGACTTGCCGCCGCGCTGCGGGCTCGCGCACGGGCGAACCGGCCCCGAACCTGGCGGCGCGCCCCAAACACTCGCGGCGCCGCACGCCAACGCCCCCGCCGCCAGCACCCACGCTCGTCTCACGCCGCACAGACCGCAGCGCGCCGCCCGCGGTCGCCGAAACTCGCGAGAAATCGCTACGTGCGCTCGCTGCGCATCGCGATCAGCATGCCGACGATCACCGCTACGCCGCCCAGCAACGTCTGGTCGGGCGGGCGCTCGCCCAGGAACCACCAGGCGAGCAGCGTGGCGCCGACCGACTCCCCCAGCGTGGCGATGCTGGTCAGCGCGGCGCTCACGTACCCCAGCGCGTAGTTGTAGCTGGAGTGGCCGATCACCTGCGGCACGAGCGCGAGGCACAGCAGCCAGCCGAAGGTCGGCGCGCTGACGTCGACGACGTTCTGCCCCGCGACGAGCGTGAACAGCAACAGGAAGATCGCCGCCGCGCCGTAGCAGGCGATCACGTAGGGTCCGAGGGTGAGGTGTTGCCGCAGACGGCGGCCAGCGAGCATGTAGACCGCCGAGAGCAGCGCTCCCGCCAAGGCGAGTGCATCGCCCAAGAGCGCGCGGCCGCTGAGTTCGAAGTCGCCCGCTCCGATCACCACGCAGCCGACCAGCGAGACGACGAGCGCGATCCACGTCAGCGGGCGCACTCGATCCGCCGTCACGAATGGCGAGGCCAGCGCGACCCACAGGGGCGTGGTGTTCACGAGCACGATGCTCGACGCCACCGAGGTGTACGAGAGCGACGAGATCCAGGTGGCGAAGTGCAACGCGAGCGCGAGTCCCGTGGCGATCACCAGCCGCGCCTGCGAACGCGAGAGCGTGGCCCACTCGGCGCGGCACTGTCGGCCGACCAGCGCGAACAGCAGCGCTGTCGCGAGCGCGCAGCGCCAGAAGGCCACCACCAGCGGCGGGGCCGCGGCAAGGCGCACGAACACGGCGCCGGTCGAAACGGCCGCAATCGCGAGCAGCAAGGCCAGCCCCGGCGGAAACTTCGGAGCGCGGGGGCCGGTCGGCATCGAGCAGCGTTATGCCCGATCCGACCGGGTCGGCGCCAGCGGCGCGACGACGGCGGCGGGCCGCGCTCGCGCCCAGGCGAGCGATGGCGCCCCCTGTCGCCGTGACCTTGGGCTAGTCTTGGGTATACGAATTCTTAGCGCGGACAGGCAGGTCCGCGCTCCGCACCCGCGCCCAGCCCCCCATGTCGGCCCCGCGGCTCGACCGCTCTGGCGCCCCACTCCTAATCACGTCCATGCCCCGCATGAGCACTCCGCACCTCGGACTGGCCGCTTTGGCCGCCCTCGCCGTCCCGGCGGCAGGCCAGCAGCAGCTCTACATGGTGACCGACACCACCAACGCGACGGTGATGCTGGTCGACCCCGCCACGGCCACGGTGGTCGATCCGCAGTTCATCCCGCCGGACACGACCGGTTCCTACAACTTCCAGCTCCCGATCGAGGCGCTGCAGGTCAACGGCGAGATCTGGGTCGCCGACCAGGTCAGCGATCAGGTGGTGCGCTTCGACATCTTCGGGAACTGGATCAGCACCATCAACACGGGCCTCGACAACGTCCGAGGCATCGCCTTCGAGAACGGGAAGATCTACGTCGTCAACAACGGCACGGGCAACGGAGCGCCGGGCAAGCGCATCCTCGTCTACGACTTGAGCGGCGCGCAGGTCGCGAGCTTCGTCACGGGCGACCTGTTCGACGTCACGGCGCGCAACGGCGAGCTGCTCGTCTCCAACACTGCGCTGGACGACCTGGAGCGCTACAGCCTGACGGGGACGTTCCTGGGTGTGTTCCACAACTCCGACGGCGCCACGGGCATCGACTTCCCGAGCCAGATCTCGCTGGGGCCCAACGGCGAGGTGCTCTCCGCGGGTCAGTCGGCGCCGGTCGGCCTGTACACGTACGACTCGAACGGCGCGCAGACGGCGTACTACTCGATCAGCGGCGCGGCCCGCGGCGTGGCGCGCATGGACGACGGCCGGCTGCTCTACACCTCCTCGAGCGGCGTGCACGTCTACGACCCCGCGACCGCGAACATCACCAACATCGTGGTCGGGATCTCGCCCTACTACGTCAACCCGTACCGGCCGCCGGGGCCGCCGGTGAACTACTGCACGGCCGGCGTTTCGAGCCAAGGCTGCCAGCCGCAGCTCTCGCACTCGGGCACGCCCAGCGCGACCGCCTCGAGCGGGTTCGTGATCAGCGCCTTGCCGATCGACGCGCAGCGCTCGGCGACGTTCTTCTACGGCGTGATGGGTCGCCAAGCGCTGCCGTGGGCGGCGGGCAGCAGCAGCTACTTCTGCGTGCGAGCGCCGATCCAGCGGACTCCGACGCTGACGACCGGCGGCACGATCGGGAGCTGCAACGGCCTCGCGAGCTTCGACTGGAACGCTTTCGCGGCCGCCAACCCCGGGGCCGTGGGCCAGCCGTACTCGTTCGGGATGATGATCAACACGCAGTGCTGGTTCCGCGATCCCCCGGCGCCGCGCGCGACCAACCTCTCGAACGGACTCGAGTTCTTCGTTCAGCCCTGAGAGGGGCGCTCAGGCGCGCGAGTACGCCTCGCGCAACCACTCGACCAGTTGCTCATCGAGCTGCGCGGCGTCCGTGACGCGCACTCGGTGGCTGACCATCGAGTTGAACGAGCCCGAGGCCTCGAGCCGGCCCTGCGCGGGCAGGCCTTTGAGCTGGAGACCGACGTCGAGACGCTCGGCGGTCGAAGGTTGGAGCAGCGCGAACTGCTTCGAGCGACGCAGGCTGACGTAGCCCTTCTTGGGCGCGATCTCGACGTCGTCGCCGAACGCGCGGACGCGCGCGACGAGTTGCTCGTACCACGCGCGCAACGGGGCCTTCGCGCCCGAGTACTGCGCGGCGACGAGGTCATCACCCGCCGCCGCGCCGCCCGCCGCGGCTTCCAGCGCCTTCGCCGCGATCAGATTGGCGTAGCCGTGGCCCAACGCGTGCTCGCTCTTGAGCCACTTCACGATCTCGCCGTGCTTGGCGAGCTCCTGCGCGGCCGCGAGCGCGACCCACGCCTCGAGCGAACGGCCAGTCTTCGCCTCGAGGTTCGCGATCATGCTCGCGAGCGCGCCGTCCATGGACGCCATGAGAGCGCCTCCTCGCGGCTCAGGCGCCGCTCGACTTGGGTTCGGCGTAGTCCAGTTCGAGCGGCGGCGGCTCGCCCTTGGGGCCGGTCACGTAGTGCTCGATCCACTGCAGCATGCGCAGGTTGTAGTCGAGGCGCGCAGCCGCCTTGCGATTGCCGTGGCCCTCGCCGGGATAGAGCACGAGGCGCACGGGCGCTTGCTTGCGCACCTTGAGGTGCCGGTACATCTCGTAGGACTGGCCCGGGTTCACGCGCGGGTCGTCCTTGCCGTGCAGGATCAGCAGCGGCGTCTTGCAGTTGCCCGCGTAGTAGATCGGGCTGCGCTCGAGCGTGTGCTGCCAGTCGTCCCACACTCGCTTGCGCGCGTGGACGTAGAACTCCTCGTCGGGGATGTCGGTGGTGCCGACCTTCGAGATCTTGTCGCTGATGCCGACGAACATCACGCCCGCGGCGATGCGATCGGAGTAGCGCGTGCTCAGCCACGCCGTCGCGTAGCCGCCGTAGCTGCCGCCGGTGACCGCGACCTTGTCCTTGTCGACCAGGCCGATCGACACGAGGTGGTCGATGGCGTCGATCAGATCGTCGAACTCCTTGCCGCCCGCGTCGCCCTGACTGGACTTGGCGAAGGCCATGCCGCGGCCGGTCGAGCCGCGGTAGTTGGTGTGCATCACCGCGAAGCCGCGCGCGGCGGCGGTCTGCGCCGGATCGCCGTAGTTCGTGAGCCAGTTGTTCGAGTGGTGCGACTCGGGTCCGCCGTGCACGTAGAGGATCAGCGGGTAGCGCTGGCCCTTGCGCTCGTCGAGCGGGCGCACGAGCAGCCCTTCGATCTCGAGCCCGTCGCGCGCCTTGAACTTGACCACTTCCTGCGGCGCGAGGCGCACGTTCGCGAGCCACGGATTCGAGTCGCTGCAGCGCTTGGGCGCCGCGTCGCCGTGACTCATGGTGAACAGCTCGGAGGGATGCGTGGGCGTGCTGCCGACGAAGGCGGCGCTCAGGCCGTCGTTCGAGAGCGAGAACGCGCCGAGCACGGGACCGCCGCTCGCGACGAGCGTCTTGGCTTCGCCGTTGAGCGAGAGCTTCTCGAAGGCCGTCCACACGCCGTAGGCGTGCACCGTGAGCAGCGAGTCAGCGTTCTGCCAGTTGAACGCGACCACGTCGCCCTCGAGGTTGGGGCGCAGCTCGACCGGCGCGCCGCCGGTGGCCGGCGCGAGCATCAAGCGCCCTGCGGTGGGATCGTGGATGTCGCCGGCGGAGATCAGCGCGATGTGCTTGCCGTCCGGGCTCCAGGCGAAGTCGCCGAGCTTCCCCGGGTTGTCGATCTTGGCCAGCACCTTGCCCGACAGATCGACGATCTGGATGCGCGTGCGCATGTAGCTGTCGTCGACCAGCGGCGTCGGCGCGATCGAAACGGCGAGCGCGTCGTCGACCGGACTCCAGCGCGCCTTGTAGACGTGGCCGGGCAGCTCGAGCTTCGTCGGCTTCTTCGCCTCGTCGTTGAGCGCTCCGACCCACACGCGCGCCATGCGCACGTCCTCTTCGTAGACCTCCTGTCGGAAGCCCTTCTCCTGCGCCTTCTTCTTCGCCTCGGGCACGGGCTCGAGACCCACCAGCGCGACGCGCGCGCCGTCGCGGTGCAGCTCGAAACTCGAGATCGACTCGGAGTGCGCCAGCGTGCGGCGCGCCTCGCCGCCGGCGAGCGGGATCGTGTAGAGGCAGGTGTTCTTGTCGTCGTTGCGCTTGGAGAGGAACGCGATCGAGTCGCCGTCCGCCGTCCACGCCACGGACGAGACGTTGACCTTGCCGGTCACGAACGGACGCGTCGCGCCGCTCGCGCGCTCGTACACGTGCAGCTCGGTCCACGAGGCGCCGTCGTCGTCGACGCCGGGCTTGCGCGGCACGGCCAACGTGTACGCGACGCGCGCGCCGTCGGGCGAGATCTCCGCCGCGGTGACGCCGCGCAGCTCGGCCACCTTGTGCGACGTGAGGACCTCGCTCGCCTGCGCGGAGAGCGGCGCGGCGACGAACGGAAGCAGGATGGCGGAGAGCGCCGGAACACAGGTGCGTCGAAGCGTCAGCAGCATGGGCACGGTCGATCCTCGGGCAAGAAGACATGAGCGGCCAAACGCGCTACAAGCGTGGCCGCGTGAAGGGCGCGCGAGCATATCGCGATGCGCCGGCGCCGAGCGCTCGGAGCACGCAGGCCCACGCGCTTCCACGTCGGCCAGCCGGACGCTGGCGCCCGGCCGGCAGTCGTGGTCAGCAGCTGCGCCTGCAGAAACTCGCCCGGACAGGTCCGATCTGGCTGGAGAGGTTCTCGCCCCGGCGCATTTCGACAGGGGCTCCAAGGTCGCGGAGCGGACCCGCGCAGAAGCTGTCCTCCATGCCTGCCCGCGTTCTCGATCGCGCGGATCAGCGCCACCAGAGGACCTTCAACGCGTTCGTGGGGCTGACGTACGGAATCAGCGGGCCCGTGCGCGCCAGGCGCGCAACACTTCAGCTTCCCGCTCGGCGCTGATGCCCGCGCGCAACTTCTGCTGCTCGATCGGGCGCGCGTGGTGGAACTCGAGCGTCGCGTTCGTCGTGTCGGCCAGCGTGCGAAACGTGAGCCCGGCCGCGACTTCACGCGACAGATCGAAGCGCGCGAAGCCCTCGAAGCCCGGCGTCGGCGGCCGCCACACCGGAAGCTCCTGGTACGGACGCAGCTTGTGCTCCTCCAGGAACTCGCGCGGGATCCAGGTCCAGGTGAGCGGCGCGCTCGTACTCGCGGCGATTCCGTACAAGAGTTCCGCCATCGAGCGCCCGCGCTCCGGACCGATCGCCATGAAGACGCCGAACGTGCGCGCCTCGCACAGCCGCACGCTCCACTCGCACAAATCGCGCACGTCGATGAGCTGCACGCGATCCAGCTGCGGATCACCGGGCGCGAGCACTTCGCCGCCGCGTTCGATGCGCACCGGCCAGTACGTGAAGCGGTCCGTGTCATCGCCCGGGCCCACGATCAGGCCCGGTCTCACGATCGTCGTGCGCTCGCCGAACACCGCGCGCGCCTCGGCTTCCGCCAGCGCCTTGGCGAGGCCGTACGGATACGGCTTGTCCGGCGTCCAATCCGGCGTCGTCTCGGGCGTGTAGAGCGGCGCGTCGACCGTGCCGGGCACGCGGCTCAGATCGCGAAATACGGAGCGCGTCGAGATGAACAAGTACTGTTCGACATGCTCCTTCAGCAACGTCGCTGCATCGCGGACCCACTTCGGCGCGTCGGCGCGCGAAGCGGAGTTGTCGATCACGGCGTCCCACTTGCGCCCCTTCAGCGCATCGAGCTGTCCCGTCGCGCGATCGCCGAGGAGTTCCTCGACGCCCTGGAACATCCCCTTCGCGCTCCGCCCGCGGTTGAAGATCGTGACTTCGTGCCCGCGCGCTAGCGCGTAGCGCACCTGCCACGGTCCGATGAACCCGGTGCCGCCGAGGATCAGCAGCTTCAGCTTCCGCGCCGTGGCGCCGGGAGCGGTCGCTTGACCGGGCCTGCGCCCCGTGAGCGCGGCGAGCGGTGTCGAACCGAGCGCCAATGCACCGGTGGCGAGCGCAGTAACGTTCAGGAAGCGGCGGCGTGTGGTCATGTAGTGTTGCTGGTCGGGCACTGCTCGAGTGCGTCGCACGAGCGCTGCAGCAAGTCCGGACGGTGTGCGGTCATCATGGCCATGTCGACCGCTTGCCGCGCCACGTCCTCTGGAATCGATCTGCGCCGTCACGGCCGCACGACGGCGTGGAGTCGCAGACGACCTCGTCGCGATCGCCGACTTCCACGTACAGACGGCCCTGCCTGCTGCCGCTGTTCGGCGCGTGCTCCAAGCACAGGACCGGCGCCTCGTCGCCGCGCGGCGCGGATCGACGAGCCGTTTCGAGTCGCTGCTTTCCCGCGTGACGAGCGCCGTCGAAACCACGCCGTCGCCATCGTCCGCGCGCGCCTACTTCGGCGCGAACGCGTGCTCTTCGAGCCAGCGCTTCACTTCGCGATACCACACCAAGGAGTTCTGGGCCTTGAGCACCCAGTGGTTCTCGTCGGGGAAGTAGACCAGGCGCGTCGGCACGCCCTTCTGGAGTAGCGCGTGGTACAGCTCGAAGCCGTGGTTCACCGGCACGCGCAGGTCCTTCTGACCGTGCAGCACGAGCGTGGGGGTCGCGAAGTTCGCCGCGCCGAAGTGCGGCGAGCCGGCCTCGAAGACCTTGCGTTGCTCGGGCGTCCAGAACGGGCCGAAACGGCGCACCTCGCTCGAGTAGTCGGCGCCCATCTGCGTGTACCAGTTGTAGACCGCCGCGTGCGCGACCAGCGCGCGGAAGGGATGCTGCCGACCGAGCAAGATGCTCGTCAGGTAGCCGCCATAGCTGCCGCCGCCCGCGGCCATGCGCCCGGAGTCGATCCACGGCTGCTTCGCAAACCACTCGGCGGCGCGGATCACGTCTTCGTACGGCAGGGCGTCCTGCTGCGGATTGATCGAGTCGGTGAAGGCCTGGCCGAAGCCGCTCGAGCCGTGGAAGTTCGGCCAGCCGGTCACGCAGCCCCACGAACCGAACACCTGCGCGTTCCAGCGAAACTGCATGCCGTTGGTGATGGCGTTGTGCGGACCGCCATGGATCAACAGGAACAGCGGGTGCTTCTTCGAGCGATCGAAGTTGGGCGGATAGTTCACCCACATCTGGATCGGATCGCCGTTCGCGCCGGCGTAGGTGACGCTCTCGAATGCGCCCAGCTCGGTCTTGGCGAGCAACTCGTCGTTCAGCGTCGAGAGCTTGTTGGCTGCGCCGCTCGCGAGGTCGAGCCGCACCAGCGTCGGCGGCTCGAGGAAGCTCTGGCGCAGCGCCACCGCGACCGGGACCGGCGTGTTGGAGAGCGCCAAGGCGCTGAAGCTCGACTCCGCCGTCACCGCGCGCGGCGCACCGTCGAGCGCAAGCTCCCACACACGCACCGTCCCCGCGTCGTCGATCGCGCCGAACAAGCGCTTCGAATCGGGCGCCCATACGAGGTTGGCGGCGCTGCGATCCCAGTCGGCGGCGACCGCGCGCGACTCGCCGCTCGCGCGCTCGATCAGCATCAGCTTCGCCGTGTCGGCGTAGAACCCGACGATCGACTGGCGCGTGTAGGCGAGCCACTTGCCGTCGGGGCTGTACTGCACCACTCCGTCGGACGCGGGGTTCGCCGCGGTCAGGTTCCTCGCGCTCTTCGAGCCGAGCGCGAGCGTGAACACGTCCATGTTGGTCGTGTTCGCCGCCGGGTTGGAGTCGGCGCTGAAGGCCACTTCGCGGCCGTCGGGTGCGATGGCGTACAACGACCCTTCGAGCGGCACGGCCCGCCGCGAGAGCTCCAGCCCAGTGCCGAGCGTGATGCCTTGCGGCTCGCCGCCTTCGAGCGCGACCGAGAACAAGTGCAGCTGGCGATCGTCGACCAGCGTGTCCCACGCCGCGACCGGGGCCCCGTCCCACACTTGCGCCTTGCTCTTGGACTCCTCGCGCTCCTTGAGGCGCTTGCCCTGCGCCTCGAAGTCACTCAGGTCCGCCCACACCCGCGAGAGGAACGCGAGCTTGGTTCCGTCGGGGAACCACTTGGGCTGCGCCACTCCGGTCGGCGCGTTCGTCACGCGTCGCGCCTCGCCGCCGCTGAGCGGGAGCACGTAGAGCTGCGGCGCCTTGTCGTCGTCGCGCTGCGCAACGAATGCGATCGCAGAACCATCGGGCGAGAACACCGGCGAGCCCTCGCTCGAGCTGTGCGAAGTCAGGCGCCTGGCCTCGCCGCTGCTGGTGTTCCACATCCACAAGTCGGTCAGCGCTTTGTCCGCGGGGACGTCCCAGTTCGTCACCGAAGCGACGGCCGCGGCCCCATCGGGAGAAATTGTCGGCGCGCCGATGCGCCGGATCTCCCACGATCGCTCGGCGCTGAACGGCGCCTTGTCAGTGGTTTGAGGAGCCAGCGGGATCGCTGCGGATGCTGCGACGAGGAACGTGATGGTGCTCATGGGCGGCCCACGTTATCCGCCTCGCAGCAGCCTGCGAGCGCTCGGGTGCGTTCGCGCGCTGTCGCGTCGCATGTTCAAGCTGTGCCGCGTTCCAGGTCTCGACCGCGGCGACCTCGGTCGAGGCGTGAGCTTCGTGCGCAGGTGAGTGGCGTGTGCTGCGCACAAGGCTGAAAGGCTGCATCACGGCTGGTCTCCTCGCGGTTCAAGGTTGGTTTCCACTCCGCCCTGCCACCGCTGATGCGCCTCGACGCGACCTCGCTCGGAGGCCGACTTGTTCATCTCCGCAAACTGCGGGCGGCGGCGCCAAATTGCGCAGTAACACACGGCGCTTCTCGTGGATGTAACTGCCCGTCGGGCGCGCGGCGCTCGCTGACAGACCGAACACGCGACGACCTCGAACCCCACCATGCAACTGCAACGCGTCCTCCCCAGCCTCGCTCTCGCCATCCTCTGCGCCAGCGCCAGCGCCCAAACCGTCGGCAGCCCCGTGATCGATCGCCCGATCACCAACGGCACAGGCATTTGGACCTACTTCTACCGCGGCGGCACGCAGCCCCTCACCGGGCCTGCATCCCTGGGGAATTGGTCGTTCTTCGACATCGACGCGAACACCTTGGGCTCGAAGGTGACGCCGCTGATCTTCGAGGTCACCGGCCCCACCCAGTGGAAAGTGGTCGCGATCGGCACGCCGCGCGCTTCGACGTCCACCGGCGTGCAGACGCACCCGTTCGCGTCCCAGGCGGGGATCACGGCGCTCAGCGCGGGCAAGCAATACACCATCGGCATCACGCACCGCGACTACAGCTTCAGTGGAGGCGTTGCGACGCCCGGGGCGCTCACCGGACCGCTGGTGGACTTCAGCGGCTACGGCATCACGACCGACCCCTGGTCGTACGTGAGCGGCACGCTGAACATCGGGACGATCATCGGCACGGGCGGGTTCCCTATCGACAATCTCAGCTTCACCGGGCGCATCTACTCAGTCTCGTTCCAGTTCGGCGCGAGCGTCCCGACCACCTACTGCACGCCGGGCACGACCTCGAGCGGCTGCGCGGCGACGATGAGCTACGCGGGCTCGGCTCACGTCTCGGCCGCCGCAGGTTTCGAGCTCCGCGTCAACAACGTCGAGCCGAACAAGCAGGGCCTGATCTTCTTCGGCGTGAGCGGCCGCGCAATCTCGCCGTGGGCGCCGAACAGCTCGAGCTTCCTGTGCGTGAAGTCGCCCACGCAGCGCATGAGCCTGCTCAACAGCAACGGGACAGCCGGGCTGTGCAACGGCGCGTTCAGCATCGACTGGCTCACTTGGCTCGCGGCCAATCCGGGCGCTCTCGGCACGCCGTTCAGCTCGGGAGTCGCCGTCAACGCGCAGGCCTGGTTCCGCGATCCGCCGGCGGCCAAGACGACCAACCTGAGCAACGCACTCGAGTTCGTCACCGCGCCGTGAGTTCGCACTGGCGCGCCGCGCGCTGAGGAAGACTCAACGCGTGGCGCGCTCTAGCTCGCTTTGACTGCTCGCGCGGCGCCGCGACTACACTCGCGGCCTCCCATGAACTTGCGACCGATGGAAGCTGCCGATCTCGAGCCGCTGTGGGTCGAGTTTCGGGAGGTGTTGCGCGAGGGTGCGACGTACGCCTGCGACGAGGCGACAACGCTGGCGGAGTTCGAGCGCGACTGGTGCGGGCGCGGCGGTGAGCAGTGGGTCGCGGACGACGGGGCGCGACGGCTCGGGGCCTACACGTTGCGCGCGCAACAGCCCGGTCGCGGTTCGCACGTCGCAACGGCCTCGTACTTCGTCGCCGCCGACGCACGTCGACGCGGCGTGGGTGAGCGCCTCGGCGCGCACTCGCTCGAGCGGGCCCGCGCGTTGGGATTCGAAGCGCTGCAGTTCAACTTCGTGATCAGCACGAACACGAGCGCGTTGCGACTGTGGCGGCGACTGGGCTTCGAAGTGGTCGGCGAGCTGCCGCGCGCCTTCCGACACGCGC
>CALKYE010000302.1 GCA_938003765.1 uncultured Planctomycetia bacterium | reverse complement strand
CGCGTGTGGCTCGGCAGCGACAAGATGGCCGAGCAGTCGCTCGCGCCGGGCATGGTGCTGCCGGCGATGATCCACGGCGGTCCGGGCCGCGCGGGCGGCGGAGAGGAACTCGGCGCGCTGCGCGGGCTCGGGTTCTACCTCCAGCGCACCGCGCTGCAGGGCTTCAAGGGCGTGATCGCGCCCGAGTCGTTCTGCGCGCGCACGACCACGGCGTCGTGAGGGGCGTCGTGAGGGGCGTCGCGCGCGCGGCGCCTGCGCTCAGGCGCCTTTCGCGGCGTCGCTCGGCGCGCCAGCGGGACTGATGGGACCCTTGCGCGGGGGCGTCTGCACGCCCCAGCGCGACTTGTTCTGCTCCCACCAATCGAGCCAGGAGCGATTGCTGGCGCCGGGGTTGACCCCGGTGAGCTTGCCCAGCGCCGTCCGGATGCGGCGGCTCTCCACGGCGACGCTGAACTCGGTCACTCCGATCACGCGCACGTCGAGCACGCTGCCCTCGAGCGCGACGTTGATCTGCGGATCGGCGATCGAAGCGAACTGAGCAACCTCGACGTCGTAGTCCTGGACGTAGGCGACTTGGCGTCCGACGAAGATGTTGGCCGCCGGCGCGCGCCAACCGCCGCCGCCCGACTGCGGGGCGGACAGCGCGGAGAGTCGGCTGATCAGCGGCTCGACCGCGGCGGCGTAGCCCATCACGCCCATGGCGTCGGCTGCATTGCTCCGAACGCCGGAGTGCTCGCTCCCGAGCGCTCGCACGAGCGGGAGCAGCAGGGCTTCTTCACCGGCGGCGCGCAGCGCGAGCGCGGACTGCGTGCGGACGTCCTCCGAGCTGTCGAGCACGGCGCGGCCCAGCAGTTCGCGCGCGTGTTCGCCGGCGCGCAGACGCCGCAGCGCGAGCGCGGCGACCGCTCGCACGGAACTCGCCGGCGAGTGGAGTGCGCGGTGCAGCGCCTCGTCGACCGCCTCACGGTTCTCGCGTCGGCCCAGCGCCACGATGCCGAGCTCCTGCACGACCTTCGGACGTCGCGCCAGGCTGCGGAGCGCATCGAGCGGTTCGGGACTCGACGATCCCGGCGCCGCGAGCGGAACCGGCGGGGCCTGCAGCAAGCGCAGCACGCCAGCGTGGTCGGGCTCGCTGTCGAGGAGCCCTTGGAGTTCGCGGAGCGCCTCGTCCGCCAGGCCTTCGCGCAGCATCCAGTCGGCCGCCATCAGGCGCTGCGTCGGCTCGCCTCGCCGCGCCTTGGCCAGGAGGGACTGCGCGCGCTCCAAGACCTCGCGTTCGCGCGCGTGCCGGGTCACGGCCGAAGCGGGGATCGTGTGCGAGCCCTGTTCGTCGCGCAGTTGCCAGCTCGAGCCGTCGAAGCGAGCGCGCGCCCGCACGATGCTCCCGTCGCTCAGGTGGAGGATGCGCGCGGCCTCGTCCAGAGTCGCGTCGGCGCTCTGGGCTGCGACGGGCGCTTGCGAGCCGTCTTCGAAGACCAGGGGACAGGTCTCGCTCGCTCCGCCGTTCAGGGCCAGCGCCGCCAGGATCAGCATCGTGTTCATGAGTGTTCGCGTCGGATGGTTTCCAGGACTGTTCGGGCCGCGGTGGGCTCGCGGTGACCGGCGATGGCGTCACGGGCGCGGGCGGTGCGGAGCGCCGCGCTGGTTCTGACGCGGGGCGTACCCCGCGCTCTCACCATGACAACGCTGAGTTCGGCCGGCCTCGCAAAACTCTTGCTTCCCAGGTGTGCGCAGTCGAACGGTGGCCGCGGTGTTCGGAGTCGCACGCCGCGCCGAGCATCTTCGAGCAGCGATCGGTCCGCATTCGGGGCGTCGGAGGGCGCGGATCGCGGGTGTGCGGTGGGCTTCCCCCGTTGGTCTTGGGGCGGGCGGAGCCGGCTCGTGATCCCGCCGCAGCGGGATCACGAGGTCGGTCCGACTCTCGCGCGCTGCGGTGGGCTCGTCTGCCAACGGCCTGTTCCGCGCGCGCGGGTCACGTCTCCAGCCTCGCGAGAGAGCTCGGTGGCCCGCAGCTTGGGCTGCGGAGCCGAGTCCCTTGCGGGCGCCCTGCCCGGCGAGCGTCGTCCTCAGCTCGGCCGCCTGACCCGATCGGAGATCGAGGGGCGCGCCGCGCAAGCCCGAGCAACGGTGTCGATGGGTCCCGCGTCCGTCCTCGGGCCGACACTCGCCGTGCGCTCCGTTCAGCTAGATCTGTGCCGAGCTTGAGCCCAGCCGAAGTCAACCGCGTCCTCACGGCGGCGCGGGCTCGAGGACGGTGTGCAGTGGGCCGGCGCGGTACGTCGCCTTCCAGGAGATCGACCGCCGCTCGAGCTCCGACTCGATGCCGCCCGCGCGAGCCGCGCTGATCCACACCGAGCGAGGGTCGAGCGCGGCCAGCAGCTCGCTCGCACGCTCGGTCGGATCCCCGTGGTGGGGCCACAGCACGACGTCTGCGCGGGCGGGGAGTCTGGCGCTCGCCAGCCACGCGTCGACGCCCTCGGCGACCGCGTCTCCGGTGACGATCACGCAGCGGCCGGCCCGTTGGATTGCGACCGCGGACGAAGCCTCGTTCGCTTCGTTCGAGTCGCTCGCGCCCGCCGCGATGTGCAGCGCGAGTTCGCCGAACCTGAGAGCGGCGCCGCTCTCGCCGACTTCGAGGTATGCGGCGTGGGGGCGCGCGCTGTCGGGCGCCAGCGTCGGGCCGATCCAGTGGGCGATCTTCCAGCGGCTCGCGAGCCACGGCGCGGCGCCGGCGTGGTCGTGATCCCGGTGGGTGATCACGAGGTTGAGACTCGCCGGCTCCCAGGCCGCCAACTGCGGGCCGAGCGCGCGGCGCTCGAGTCCGTGGCGGTCCGAGGAGCCCGCGTCGACCATCCACACTTCGTTGCGCGGCGTGCGGACGGCGACGGCCGTTCCGTGACCGACGTCGAGCGCGACCAGCTCCAGTCCCGTCGGCGCGCTCGCCCACGGCAGAACGGCCAGTCCCGCGCTCGCGAGGGCCACGCGCCGCCCGCTGGCTCGGAGTGCGACGCTCGTTCTCGCGGCCCACAGCAACAGTCCGATCGAGGCCGCTGCGCCCAGCCAGAGCGGTCGCGGCGGACAGGGCCAGGGCGTGAAGGGCCACGCGTCGAAGTGCGCGAGGAGCTCGAACAGCCAGCGGGTGGGCGCGCTGAATCCCTCGATCGGCAGCGGCAGGTACACCGCGGCGAGGCCGTAGGTGAGGAGCCACGCCACCAAGGGCCCGGCGCAAACCGTGGTGAGCGGTCCGACGGGACACAGCTCGCCGATCCCCAGCCACGTGAGGGGCGCTGTGGCGAGGCTGGCGGCGAGCGATGCGCCCAGAGCTGTGTCGAGCGCGCGCGCGAGCCGTGTGAGCGCGGCGGCGGGGCCGCGTTGCCCGGTCAGTCGCGCGCTCTCGCCCAGATGCGCGCCCAGATGCGCGCCGAGCCGGTTCGACCATGGGCGGAGCCATGCGAGCTCCCACGCGCGATCGAGAACGGCGTTCGTCGCGGCGCGCCGCTGCCGCGCCACCCAACGCGAGAGCGGGCCTGCGCCGAGCACCAGGCCGAGCGTGGCCGAGTAGCTCAGCTGCAGCGAGAGCGTGAACAGCGTGCGCGGGTCGACGAGCAGCTCGACCGTGAGCGCAGCGGCCAGCAGGTTGAGCGCATCCGGTCGACGCCAACTCACCGCGCTGCGTGGGCGCGTCCACGCCGTGGCCGCGAGCCCCAGGCACAGCGTGAGCGCGGCCCGGCGAACCGGGGCCTGAGCGCCGCTCAACAGGCTGTAGAGCCCGATTGCTGCGAGCGTGAGAGCTGCGAGCACTCGGCGCGCGCGGCGGCCGCTCGCCCAGAGGGAGCACGCTCCCAGGGCGCCGGCGAGCAGCGCGACGTGCATGCCGCTCACCGACAGCACATGGCGCACGCCCGTGCGCGTGAACAGCTCGCCGGCGTCGTACGGCATGCGTGACTCGTCGCCGAACAGCAGCGCTCGCGCGAGCGGACTCGCCGCGGGACCGAAGCGTTCGCAGCGGAGCAGCGACCACTCTCGCAGCGCGTCGATCGACGCGAGCGCCGAGAGGAACGTGCTCGCCGGCTGGACGCGCCGCACCTCGTCGGTGTGGACGCGCCACAGCTCGTCCGAGTCGAGTGAGCCGACCGCGCGGGGCGCCGGGCTGAGTCCGCGGGCGGGCAGCATGGGTCGCGTCGACGGGAGCAGTTCGAGCTGCTCGCCCGGCCGCGCGCTCGCGTGCGGGAGGAGCGCTCGTCGTCCGAGTCCGTCGAGCTCGACCAGGCGTCCGAACACGCCGCGTTCGTTCGCACTGGTCGGCTGCCATTGACCGCGCAAGACTGCGCCGACGCCGGCGCGCGACGGCGCATCGTCCGCCGCCGCGCGCGTCGCGGACGCGAGTTCGCCAGGAGTGGGGGACGGATGCGGCGCGCGCAACACGCCGAAGGCGACGACCAGCGCGAGCGGCACGGCGCCGGGCCGCGAGCGCAGCCCTGTCGGAGCCTCCGCGGACGGCCGCGCGCGCGCGAACCACGCGCCCGCGAGCGCTGCGATCAAGAACGGAGCGCAGGTCTGCGCGTCCGGCGAGGCACGGCCGAGCGCGAGGCCCGAAGCCAGCGCGAGCGCGAACCACACCAGCGGCCGCGCGCAGGCGTCGTGCGAGTCCGATGGCGAGGTCTCGTCCTCGGAGTCGTCACCGCACG
>CALKYE010000301.1 GCA_938003765.1 uncultured Planctomycetia bacterium | reverse complement strand
GACGGCCCGAGCACGAGTTCGACCTCGCGCGGCAGTCCTTCGCGCGATCCGCGGTCGAACGATTGGGCGTGCGTGACGTATCCCGGCGACGACGCGAGCACGTCGAGCAGATCCGGCGCCGTCAACGCGAGCTGCAGCTCGAACCGGCCGTCGCGCGCGCTCGTCGTCGCGACGAGGTCCGCTCCAGCCGTTTCGCGAATGCGAACCTGCGCGTCCGCGAGCGGGCGGCCCTCGAGGTCGATGACGCGGCCTCGCACGACGATCGGCGCAGGCTCGCGCGCGAGCTGGAGTTGCAGCCGCGCGGGCGAGTCGCAGCCCATGGCGCGGGAGGCGCGATACAGCACTCGGCCGTCGAGCTCGACCTGCGCCACGAACTGGCACGCCATCGCGCCGGGCGTCGCACTCTTCGAGCGAACCGCGTTCGCGATGCGCGCCACTCCGCTCGCGTCGCTCGTCGCCGTGTGCAGCGCAGCGAGCACGGGCGCGAGCGGCATGAGCTCGTTCTGCAGGCCGGTCAACGGCGGAAACGGGTCGTGCATCGGCGTGAGCGTGACGACGGCGCCTTCGATCGGTTGGCCCGAGAGATCGCGCAGCACGACGTCGATCGTCAGTCCCTGGTCGAGGACGATCAGCACGTCTTCGATCCGATCGCGACTCGCCGGCGCCGCGATGCGCGTCCAGCCCACGCCGCTGGGATGCGACGCGAACAGGATCCAGTGACGCCCGTCGTCGGCGACCGATTTCGGCAAGAGGCCGTCGAGTTCGATCGCGCCGTCGACGCCGCTGCGTCCGACCGAGTGCTCGTCGAAGGTCTGCAGCGTGCCGGCGACGACTTCGCACAGAACGAGCTGCGCTCCGACGACGCCGACGTCGTTGCGATCGACGACGCGTCCCAGGAGTTCGGCGCCGCGCAGCAGCCGGAACGTGTAGAGGTCGATCACCGCCCCGCCATCGCGTTCGACGCGCCCCGAGTCGCTCCAGAAGCGCTCACGACGTTCGAGCGAGAGCGGCGGGCGGCGCGTCGCGAAGCCGTCGGCCTCCACGGCGAGCGTCAGGTCTTCACCGCGCGCGCCGTCGAACTCGAACAGGCCGCTCGCATCCGTGACTGCACGCAGCGTGCGCTCACGCGAGTTGTCGAGTTCGGTCCAGACGCGCGCGCCCTCGATCGGCGCATCGCCCAGAAGCTGGACCACTCGCCCGCGGTAGCGCGTGGTCGCCGCGGCGGCTGAGCGTTGCGCCGGAGCTGTCACGCGCTCTTCGCGCGCGGCCTCGACCGGCGGGCGAAGCGCTTGGGGCGTGGACACCGCGACGGTCGTCGGCTCGGCGACGCTCGGCAGTTCGGCTTCCGGATCGGCGGGCCACAGTCCGACCGTCAAAGCGATCGTCAACGCGAGCGCGACAGCGGCCGCGACGCCGAGAACGAAGCGCTGAGTCGCGAGCACATGGCCCAACCAACCCGCGGACCGGCCTGCCACGGCGACGCGCGCCGTTCGTCGCGCGGCTTCGCTCAGGACGTACTCGCGCACCGGGCCGAGTCCGCGGCCCGTCGCGACGCTCGACGCGACTCCGGCCGCGAGTCCGGCCGGCAGCGCCACGCGCAGCAGCTCGAGGCCGCGGTGCACGCGCACGCGCGCTGCGTTCGGCGTGATGCCCAGTCGCGCAGCGATCTCGCGCGGCTTGCTGCCGTCGCTGAGGTAGGGCTCGAGCGCTTCGCGATAGCCGCTCGGCAAGCTCGAGAGCGCGCGCTGCAGCTCGGAGGACAACTCGCGTCGCTCCGCGGCCTCGCTCGGGCCGGACGAAGCGCCGGCCACGGGCTCCTGCGTGCTCTCGACGAGCCGCGCGCGCTTGCGACGCAGGTTCGCCGCGTGCCCCGCGAGGATTCCGACCATCCACGGCGCTACGGCGCGCTCTTCGTCGTACTCGGAGGCCTTCTCGATCGCCGTGACGAACGTCGCCTGGACCAGGTCCTCGGCCTCGTTCTCGCCCGCCACGAGACGCCGTGCGACCGAGAGCAGTTCGGGCGCAAGCGAGTCGAACACCTCGCCCAGGGCCTTCACGTCGCCGCGTGAGCGGAAGCGTTCGAAGCGGGAGTTGTCGTCGGATTCCTTCATGCGCCGTACTCGTCGCCGGCCTCCTGATCATTACGCGTCGTGGCGGATTTCTGCGCCCCGGCTCCGCTCAACGGCGCGGAATCACGTCCCTCGCGAGCCTCGCGCGCGGCCTAGGAGTCCGTTGAAGGAGTGCTTCGAGCGCGATTCCGACCCAGGTGCGTCGCAGCAAGGAGGAGAACCACAGGCGAATCCAAGTGGATTCGCCGCGGATTCTCCGACGCCGCGGCGGCGCGCTTGGGCGCGGAAGTGCGCCGAATGACTTCTTCAACGGGCTCCTAGACTCTGCCCGTGACCTCCACGTCCGCCCCGAGCGACGCGCAGCACCCGACCGTCCTGTTCGACGGCGTCTGCAACCTGTGCAACTCGTCGATCCAGTTCGTGATCCGCCGCGACCCGGCGCCGGCGGCCTTTCGCTTCGCGGCGCTCCAGTCCGAGGCGGGTCGGCGCTTGCAGCGTGAGCACGGCCTCGACGAGCACGCGCTCAATACCGTCGTGTTGATCGAGGACGGCTCGGCCTTCGTGCGTTCGACCGCCGCGCTGCGCATCGCACGGCGACTCGGCTTCCCCTGGTCGCTTGCGGCTGCGCTCTTGATCGTCCCGCGCCCGATCCGCGACGCCGTCTACGGTTGGATCTCGCGCAACCGCTACCGCTGGTTCGGCCGACGCGACGCGTGCATGGTTCCGACGCCGGAGCTGCGCTCGCGCTTTCTCGACTGAGCGCCATTGCGACGGCGCAGCGCTCCGCGGCTGAGTCGGCAGTCGCTTCACTGGCCGCGTTTCGGCGTTTCCCAACGGGCGTGTCGCAGGTGGTCAAGGTGTCGTGTCGGAGGCGGCACGAACAGGAGAGCACCTACTGCGGCGTTCAACGCGTGGGATTCGCGCGCTGCAGCTCCAGAGCGTCGAGAACCAGTTCGAGCGCACGGTCGAACTCCGCAGCGAAGCTGTAGCCGGGGCTCAGCACATGCGCCTCAGTGAACTCGCGCAGGTGCGGGAACTGCTCCATGTCCGCTTGGGCGAGCATGGTCTTCGCCAAACGACGCGCCTCGGCGTTGGTGCGAAAGGGAAGGCTCAGTTCGGTCACCACGAAGCCGTAAACGAAGCTGTCGAGCAGCGCGTAGGCGATCGCGGAGAGCTGCACACTGAAGCCCGCGCCTCGCAATACACCGAGCACCGCATCGTGGTGCGCGAGCGTGACCATCGACGGCGTCGTGCGGGAGTCGAGCAGGCGCACCGCCCAGGGATGCCGGAGAAGCGCGCGCCGCATCGAGCGCATGCGATTGCGCAGCGCGGGACGCCATGCAACGCCGCTGCGCGGAGCGTCGAACTGCTCGAACACGTGCTCCACCATGCGGTCCAGGATCGCGTCCTTGTGCGCGAAGTGGTGGTAGAGCGACATCGCTTCACAGCCCAGCTCGCGCGCCAGCCTGCGCATGCTGAGCCCTTCGATGCCGTCGGTGTCCGCGATGCGCACGGCGGCCTTCAACGCCGCCTCGCACGTGACCGGCGACTTGCGCGCGCGTCGGCCCTCTCCTCTGGACGTGTTCGCCTTGGCCATCTCGACACCTTACAGTGTAAGGCGCATGGAAGCCCAGATCGCCCACGAGCCACGTCGCGCGACGACGACGGCTGCCGCCCCCGGTCAGACGATGCGCGCGGTCGTGCAGGACCGCTACGGACCCAGCTCCGTGTTGCGCGTGGAGCAGATCCCGCTCCCCACCCCCGCCGCGGGCGAGGTGCTCGTGCGCGTGGTCGCCGCCGGCGTCGACCGCGGCGTGTGGCACCTGATGGTCGGTCGTCCGTACCCGTTGCGCGCCGTCTTCGGACTCTCGCGCCCCAAACAGCGCGTTCCGGGGCTCGACCTCGCCGGCGTGGTCGCCGCAGTGGGGCCGCAAGTCGAGCGCTGGTCCGTGGGCGACGCCGTTTTCGGCATCGGTCGCGGCACATACGCGGAGTTCGCCTGCGCGCGCGCCGACAAACTCGCCCGCACGCCGGCCAATCTCCCGCTCGAGCATTGCGGCGTGCTCGCCATGTCGGGGCTCACGGCCCTGCAGGCGTTGCGTGACGCGACCGCCGTGAAAGCAGGCGAGCGTGTGCTCGTGCTCGGTGCGGCGGGCGGCGTGGGCCACTTCGCGGTTCAGCTCGCGCGCGCAAGCGGCGCGCACGTCACCGGAGTGTGCAGCGCGGAGAAGCTCGACTTCGTGCGCAGCCTCGGCGCGCATGTGGCGCTCGACTACCGCCGCGACGACTTCGCGACCGTGCGAGAGCGCTTCGACGCAATCATCGACATCGCCGGCAACGCCCCGCTCGCACGCCTGCGTCGCGCGCTCGCGCCGCGCGGACGCGTCGCCTTCGTCGGCGGTGAGAACGGCGGCGAGTGGACCTTCGGCCTCGAGCGCCAGCTCGCCGGCGCCGTGCTCTCGCGCTTCGGTCCCCAGCGCTTCGTCCCCTTCCTGGCGAGCGAAAGCGGCGCAGACATGGCGCAACTGGCGGCGCGCGTCGAAGCAGGCGAACTGGCGCCGCACGTCGAGCGCGTCTTCAGGCTGGAGGAGACGCCGACCGCGCTCGCCGAACTCGAAGCGGGTCGAGTGCGCGGCAAGTTCGCCATCGCGCCGCCAGCGCCTTGACCGTCCGACGCCGCTCGCAAGGTGCGCCGCCGCGCGCGCCTTGTCGCCGTTCGAGTAGACGACAGCCGACAGCACGCCCGCCTTGCACCGCGCGACCTGCGTCTGCTTCTCGATCGACTTGGTTCT
>CALKYE010000300.1 GCA_938003765.1 uncultured Planctomycetia bacterium | reverse complement strand
AGCTCGGCAGCCTCGCGCCGGGCAAGCTCGGCGACGTGGTCGTCACCGACGGCGACCTGCTCGAGCACTCGACCCACGTCGAGTACGTGTTCATCGACGGCGTGCAACAGAGCCTCGAGAACCGCCAGACCGAGCTGTACGAGAAGTACCGCGCGCGGCTCGAGCGCATGATGCGCTGAACGCTTCGAAACAGCGCACGCTCCACCGCGCCCGAGGACGCGCTGGAGCGTGCGTTGTCGTTTCTGGGGTCGCGAGCGAAGCCGTCGCGCTCAGTTGTTGCGCACGAGCACCTGGATCGGCGACGACAGGAAGCGCTGGTTCAGGCCGTTCGTCACCACCGCCTGGAAGTTCAGCGTCCGGCCCGCCTGCGGCCAGGTCTGGTCGGCGATGAAGTAGGGGACCGCGAGCGTGCCGCTCGGTCCGATCGTTCCGACCGGGATCAGGTTCCACGGCTGCGCGACCGTCGAGACTCCCGAGAGCGACGACATGTAGGTGAAGACCGAGCGAGACGAGACGAGCAGCTCGACGGTGTCCCCCGGTTTGCCGCCGACGTTGAACACCACGGTCGCGTTGTCGCTCGTCTCGGTCGGCCCGCCGAGCGAGCGGTGCTGGCTGCCGTACTCGTTGACGAGGGCGTTCGTGGCCATGACGCGCTGGCCTGCCACGCCAGGCGTGGGGAACGTGCTGGCCAGCCCGCCTGTCAGCGAGCCGTCGTAGAGCTTCGCGGTCGCATCCTCGATCACCAGAGCGTGGCCGCCGTCGCCGCCGACCGTGAGGCCGAGATAGTCGCCGCCGCCGCCACGTCCGCCTTCGATCGTGGTCCCCGAGGCGAACACGCCCCAGCCGGAGACACGACAGCCATCGCCGCCCGCTCCGCCGGCGGGATAGGTTTCCTCCGAGCCCTTGCCACCGCGCACCACGCACTCGTAGAGCGCCACCTGGCTGTCGAGGCTCTCGAGTCCGACGCCGCCCGCTTTCGGGGCTTCTCCAGAGAGGAAGCCCAAGCTGCGCCCGAAGACCATGCAGCGCGTGAAGATGACCTTCGACGAACGCACGACCTGCGCGCCGGGGCCGCCGTCCGAACCGAACTGCCAAGAGGGAGTCGTCGAGCCGCGGAGCATGCACGCCTGCAACCGCACGGCGCCGAGATTGTCCAGCAGACGCAGCGCGGGCTGGGACGTGATGAAGTGCTCTCCCGTCACGGACAGGCCGATCAGCGTCACCGTGCGCATCGGACCGAGTGAGCGCACTTCGCAAGTGCCGTTGATCTCCGCGAGCGCGCCCGGCGCGGCGATCACGGTGAGCGACTTGTTGTGGATGACGAAGCCGCTGTAGACGTCGTCCTCGACCACCAGGATGTCGTTCTGCGAGGCGGCGTCGACCGCCGCCTGGATCTCGGGGAACACACCCAGTTGCGGCTTGCCCAGGATCGTGACATCGGCGTGCGCGATCGAAGTGGCGAGGGCGAGGGACAGGGCCGTGGCGGCGCAGTGCGAGAGTCTCATGAGCTGATCTCCGTGGGTTCGGGTCGTACCGACGAGCAGGTGCATGCGGCCGCCCCGACCCGCGTTGGCGCGAAATCGCTTCAACTCGTGGCGCGCGCGACTTCCGGCTGAGCTCGCGCCCTAAACTGGTCCGCCGCAGGGCCACCGCGGCCGCGCATGGGCGAACACGCCGAGACCCCGGGTTCCGAGCAGCAGCGCAGCGTGCTCGACGTCATCGAGCGCCTGACCGGCGCGGCGCCTCGCGTCGAGCTGCGTCAGGAAGCGAGCGGGCAGGCCTCCGGCGCACCGAGCAGCGCCGTGACGCGCGCCGCGCTCCACGGCCGAGGCAACTACCGGCTCGTCGGTGAGATCGCGCGCGGCGGCATGGGCGTCGTGCTGCGCGGTCGCGACCAAGACCTGCGCCGCGAAGTCGCCGTCAAGGTGCTGCACTCCGAGCTCGCCCGCCGCTCCGAGAGCGTTCAGCGCTTCGTCGAGGAGGCGCAGATCTGCGGCCAGCTCCAACACCCCGGTGTGGTGCCGGTGTACGAGCTGGGGCTGCTGGAGGACGAGCGACCGTTCTTCACGATGAAGCTCATCCGCGGACGCACGTTCGCGGAGCTGCTCCTCGAGCGCGAAGAGACGACCTCCGAGCGGCGGCGCATGCTCGAGATCTTCATGAG
The DNA here is from genome assembly GCA_938003765.1 of uncultured Planctomycetia bacterium. Taxonomy (GTDB): domain Bacteria; phylum Planctomycetota; class UBA1135; order UBA1135; genus WYBT01. The sequence goes on along the minus strand of CALKYE010000300.1, from coordinate 16,343 downwards.
CGTGTGCCAGACCATGGCCTACGTGCACAGCCGCGGAGTGATCCACCGCGACCTCAAGCCCGCCAACGTGATGGTCGGGGCCTTCGGCGAGGTCCAGGTGGTCGACTGGGGTCTGGCGAAGGTGCTCTCGCGCGAAGGCGGATCGTCGCGCGCGCGACCCGTGGCGACTCCTGAGTCGAGCGCGCCGCTCGAGCCGGTGCAGGTCAATGCGCGTGAGGGCCACTCGCTCGCCGGCGCGGTGATGGGGACGTTGTCGTACATGCCGCCCGAGCAGGCGCGCGGCGAAGTCGATGCGCTCGACGAGCGAGCCGACGTGTTCGCGCTCGGCGCGATCCTGTGCGAGATCCTGACCGGAGGCGCTCCGTACAGCAGCGCGGCGCCGCTCGCGGCGGTCGAAGCCGCGGGAGGCAAGATCGAGCACGCCTTCGCCGAGCTCGACGACGCCGTCGCCGAGCCCGAGCTGGTGGCGCTGTGCAAGCAGTGCCTCGCGCCCGATCGCGAGCAGCGTCCGCGCAACGCGCACGAGCTCGTGCTGCGCATGCAGCACCACTTCGAGCAGCTCGAGCAACGCGCGCGCGCGGTGCAGATCGAAGCGGCCGAAGCGCGCGTCAAAGCGGCGGAAGAGCGTCGCGCGCGCAAACTGACCGCTTCGCTCGCGGCGAGCGTGGTCGTGACGGCGCTCGTCGTCGGCGGGGGGTGGTACTGGACGCGCGTGCAGCGCGACGAACGCGAGCGCGCGACGCGCGACGAGGTCGAGTCCGCTCTCTCCGCCGCCGGGACGGCCGAAGTCACGCAGGACTGGAATGCAGCGTTGGCGGCGGTGGAACGCGCGCGCACGGCGCTGCAGACGGGCGCTGCGACCGAGAGCCTGGTGGCGCGCGTCGATCAGCTCGACGAACAGATCCGGCGCGGGGCGAGCGCCGCGAGCGCCGAGCGCGAGCAGGGGCGCCGCAATCGCGCGCTGCTCAGCGCGATCGAACAACTGCTCTCGCTCGAGGGCATCTACCTGCTTCCCGCGGAGCAAGCCGCCGAGCGCGACGCGCAGATCGTGCAGGCCTTCGCGGACTGGGGTGTCGCGATCGACGACGACCCCATCGAAGAACTGGCCCAGCGCTTCCTCGCGAGCGGTGTGGCCGTCGAGCTCGCGCTGGCGCTGGATCAGTGGTGCTGGCGTCGCGTGATCGCTTCGCGCGGCTGGGACTCCGTGACGGAAGGCATGGTGTCCCTCGCGATCCGCGCCGATCCCGAGCCCGTGCGCGTCGCGATACGCGAGGCGCTGCGTCGAACCGATACAGAGGCTCTGCTCGAGCTCTCTCGCGCCGCGGTGGTGGATCCGCTGCCGCCGCCGACCGCCGTCGCTCTCAACGCGGGTCTGCTCGGCGTCGGCCGCGTCAGCGAGAGCGCGCCCATGCTGCGCGCGAGCGCCGAACGCCATCCCGACGACTTCCAGGTCCGGCTCACCCTCGCGGTCGTGCTCGACAGCCTCGGTGACGAGCACCTCGACGAGGCGGTCGTGCACTACAGCGCGGCGCGAGCGCTGCAGCCCGACAGCGCGCTTCCGCTGCGCGGCCTGGGAACGATCGCGGCTCAGCGCGGCGACCTCGAGCGCGCCGAGCGGCTGCTGCGGCAGGCGCTCGAGTTGAGCCCGGACAACGTCCAGATCTGGAACGAGATCGCCACGGTCGTGGCCGATCCCGCGGAGCAAGAGCGTTGCCTGCGGCGCTGTCTCGAGCTCTCACCCAGCAGTTGGGAGCCCAAGCTCAACCTCGGTCGACTGCTGCACATGACGGATCGCCCCGCCGAGGCCGTCGAGCTGCTTCGCGCGGTCGTCGCCGTCGCCGACCGTGAAGCGATGGCGTGGAGTCACCTGGGCACCGCGCTGTCGAAGTCGGGCCAGCACGAGGAAGCGACGCGAGCGTTCGAGCGCTCGCTGGAACTCGACCCCAACGACATCCCCGGCCTCTTCAACCTCTCGATCGAGCAGCGCCGCCTGGGCCGCCACGAGCGCGCGCTGGAGCTGTGCGAGCGAGCCCACAGCCTCGCGCCCGAGCACCCGCTGCTGAACCTCGGACTGGGCGTGTCCCTGGCGCAGGTCGGGCGCGAGCGCGAAGCCGTCGAACGCTTGCGCACGGCGCTGGAGCTCGAGTCGTCGCAGGTCGAGGCGCGTCAGCTCCTCGCGCGCTTGCTCGCCGACGCCGCCGATCCGCAAGTGCGCGAGCCGCGCGAAGCACTCGAGCAGGCGGACGCGATCCTCGCCTTCCTGCCCTACGACCCCTCGGCGCTGGTCGCCAAGTGCGCGGCGCTCGTGAACTCCGGCGAGTTCGAACAGGCCGCGAGCCTCGCCGCGCGCCACGCGCACCTGGGCGGCGCACTCGGCCGCGCGCTCGGACTGCTGCACGCGTTGAGCCTGGCGCGCACGGCCAGACCGGACGATGCGCGCAACGTGTTCAGTGCGCTCGACGAGCCCGTCCCGGCGCCGGCCGACGCGCTCACCCAGCGCTACTGCGAACGCCTCGAGCGCGAGCTGCGCGAAGCGTTGGGTTCCTGATCACTTCCGGCGCGTTGCGAGCTCCGCGTCGATGGCGCAGGACTCGAGCAACTCGAACAGCTCGTCGAAGGCGAAGGGCTTCTGCACGAGCGGGCGCTGGCAGCGCTGCGAGAAGCGAACGGCGTCCGACGACGCCAGGTCGCCGGTGGCGAAGACCGTGCGCTCGAGCAGCCCCGAGTTCTCGTGCGCCAGCCGATCGTGGAAGCCCGCGCCGCCGATGCCGGGCATGCGCAGGTCGCACAGCACGACGTCGAACTGCGTGAGGCGCTCGCGTTGCTCGAGCGCCGCCTCCGCGCAGTCGTGCTCGCTCACTCGCCAACCGCGGCGTTCGGCGTGGCCGCGCAGCACCGAGCGCACGGCGCTGTCGTCGTCGAGCAGCAGCAGGCTGCGACTCGCGCGCGCGGGTGCGAGCGCGCGCGGCAGCGCTGCCGCAACCGACTCGGCGTCGGGGATGAAGACGCAGAAGTCGGCGCCGCGCGCGCCGGGACCGTCCTCGACGCGGATCGAGCCGCCGTGGCCGCGCACGATCGCGTGCGCGATGGCGAGCCCCAGGCCCATGCCGTCGCCCGGTCGTTTGGTGGTGAAGAACGGCTCGAACAGTCGCTCGCGCAGCGCGGCGGGCACGCCCGGGCCCTGGTCCACGACGTGGAACTCCACGCCCGCGCCGTTGCGTCGTGCGCTGACCTCGACCGCGGCGCCGCGCGGGCTCGCGTCGAGCGCGTTGGCGATCAGGTTCGAGAGCACCTGCTCCAGTCCGATGCGATCGCCGCGCAGCCGCAGCGAGGGCTCGACGTGGAGCCTGAGGTCCTTGCCGCGCGCGCGCTCCTGCGGCGTGAGCCCGCGCGCCACGCGCTGGACGAGCTCGACCACGCTCACGTCCTCCGACGACTGCGCCGAGTGCCCGGCCAGCGCCGAGAGGTTGCGAATGATGCCGCGACAGCGTTCAGCCTGCTCCTCGATGATGCTCGCGGTGCCGGACACCTCGGGTTCGCTGCGCAGGAGCTGCGCGTAGCCGAGGATCACCGTGAGAGGGTTGTTCAGCTCGTGCGCGACCCCCGACACGAGCGTGCCGAGCGCGCGCAGCTTGTTGTCACGCGCAAGTTCGCTCTCCAAGCGCTCGCGCTCGCGTTCGGCGGCGCGCATGCGCATCTGCGAGGCCTGCACGATGCTGACGATCAGGCCGATGCCGAGCATCAACTGCACGGCGAGGTCGAACAGCGAGTTGAGCGACAGCACGAAGCCCAGTACGGGCGCCCATTCCAAGAGCGCGGCGACCAGCGCGTGCATGCACCACGTGCCCAAGAGTCCGTACAGCGACAGTCGCACGAGATGCAGGCCCTGCTCGTTGTCGCCTTCGCGGCGCAGCGCGTGCAGCGAAGCGAGAGCGCACGCGACCATGGCCGGGGCCTGCACGATCAACAGCGGAGTGATGTTGACCACTGCGAGCGGCGCGAGCCCGAAGCCGACGATCGCGGGCCACCACAGCCGCGCGAGCAACGGATGCGGCTGTCGGCCCGCGAGTTCGAAGCAACCGCGCACGAGGTTCAGGCCGAACGCGACCTTCAGCGCGAGGTAGGCCATGTAGGCCGCGATCACGCGCGCGTCGCCATCGGGCCACTGCGTCGGACCTTCGGGATCGTGGGCGCTGAAGAAGCGCAGGCTGAGGATCGTCAGCGAAACCGACAGCGCGAGGAACGCGCGTCGGAAGCTGAGCAGCGCGTCAGATGATTCCTGTCGCTCTCGGAGCGCGGCGAGGATCGCGACGAAGACCCAGGCGACGAAGGCCTGGACCCACAGGCCGACCAGCGCGACGAAGTCGATGCGGTCGAAGAGGAACATCGTCCGCGTCAGAGTCTAGACGCTCGCTGCGTTCGAGATCCCGATGGCTCGACATGTCCTTCGAGCACCGCTTTCGCTGACGAAACGATCGGGCTTCAAACAGACGAGGGACGCCGACTCAGCGGCGCCCCTCGCTCCCCATGCTGTTCAGTTTTGAATCAGGGTTGATAGGTGAGCTGCACCGCGTCGGTGAGTCCGGTGGTGCGGCAGCTCTGCGGATCGCGATACCAACCTTGCACGTACGCGTTCTCACCCGCGCTCCACGGAGCGCCGAGCGCTGACGGAGTGGCGAGCTGGTACGCGCTCCAATCGAACGTGACGCCGCCATTGCACGCGCCGATCGTTCCACCCGAAGACTGCTGGCTGACGCGCATCGTCGGCGGCTTCACGCACAGGTAGCTCGTGCCGACGCCGGGACCGCACCACTGCTGCGGCAGCGCTGAAAGTCCGTAGAACACCAACGTGCTGCGCTGGCCCTCGAGGTTGCTGATGCTGATCTGACACGCGGTGGCGTGGCTCGTGACCGGGTTGGCGTTCGCGGTGATCGTCGGTTGGCAGCCCAGCGAGTTGACGCCCGCCGTGCAGAACGTGACCGGCCTACCAGCGCGCGTGTTGAGCAGCACCGAGGCGTTCGACGAGTCGCGGTTGGCCGTCACGAGGTCCGTCGATTGGTTGCCGTCGAGATCGCCGGCCACCAGCGCGGTCGGGTGGGCGCCGACGGGCAGGCTGAGCGCCGCGCCGAACGTTCCCACGCCCTGGTTGGCGAGCGCGACGACCACGTTCGAGTCCTCGTCCGCCGCGGCGAGGTCGAGGTCACCGTCGACGTCGAGGTCGGCGATCACGACCGCGCCCGGGTTGAGCGTGCCCGTCGGCCACGCGGTGGCGACGAACGAACCCCCGGTGTTGCGCAGCGTCACCACGTATCCGACGTTGTTGTTCTCGAGCGTCGTCGCGAGGTCGAGATCGCCGTCGCCGTCGAGATCGCCGGCGGCCATGCCGGAGGGCTTGTCGTTGAACGGCATGCTGACCGACTGCACGGCGCCGAACGCGCCGCCGCCGGTCCCGAACAGCAGGTCGACGCGCCGGCTGTCCTGCGCTGCGACCGCGATGTCGGCGACGTTGTCGCCATTCAGATCGCGCAGCACCAGATCGCGCGGCCGCTGGCCGACGGCGATCGACAGGCCCGCCGAGAACGTTCCCGCCGTGTTGCTCAGGACCTGCACGCTGTTCGAGGAGCGGAACGACACCACGGCGTCGAGATCACCGTCGCCATCGGCGTCGCCGAGGGCGAGCCCGCGCGGCTCTGCGCCGCCCAGGTTCACCAACCCGCCGAGCGCGAGCACTCCGGCGTTGTTCACCACCACCCGCGCCGCGCTCGCGTTGTCGAGCGTCACGAGCAGGTCCATGTCGCCGTCGCCGTCGAAGTCGCCGGCGGCGATCGCCTGCGGGCTGAGGTTCACGCCGAGTTGCAGCACCTGGCCGGCGCTGAACACGCCCGAGCCGCCGTTCACGAACACTTCGACCCACTCGGGGCCGGGGACGCCTTGGAGCTGGCCGCTGACCACCGCGTAGTCGCGGTCGCCATCGCCGTCGATGTCGAGGAGCGCCACGCCGCTGGGACGCTGACCTTGGAGCGGTTGATTCGTCGCGGCGTTGAAGGAGATCTGAGCTGCGGCGGGGAGCGCGGCGCCGGCGATCGCCAGCGCTGCGAGGAGAATGCACTTGTTCATCGGAGAGGTACTTCGGGTCGATGGCTGGCCCGCGGGCAGCCGAGAGTCGAGGACTGTCGCGGGCGACACGCACACGTGCGTCGCGGCGACGTGGGACCAATCCCAAGGGCCGTGCCGCGGCCGCCGACCCGCCTCTGCGGGCTCTCAGCGCGCTCTCGTGCGACGAGCGTCCGAAGGCTGGACCGCACTTCGATCGCTTGGACCAACCGCGCGAAAAGACCCGCGCCCGCCGCACTCACGCTGGAGTGCGACGGGCGCGAGAGCTCAACGTCGGCGAGGCGTTACTCGCAGACCGTGAAGCGCAACGCGTTGGAGAGCGTCGTCGTCGAAGCGCTCTGCGGATCGCGTCCCCAGAACTGCGCGAAGATCGTCTCACCCGGATCGACCGACCACTGCTGGTAGTAGGCGGTGTCGAAGGTGAAGGCCCACGAGCCGGTGCAGTCCGCGCCGCTGGGCGAGCCGCCGCTCGACGTGAGCGGCGTGCGCACCGTCGGCGGGAGCACGCACAACGTGCCGCCTTGGAACGGCGCCGCCGCCTGGCCGAAGCCCCAGAAGAGCAGGCCGTTCTTCTGGCTGATGACGTTGCCGCACAGCACCGTCAGGCCCGCGCCGCTGCGCGACGGCGTGCCGGTGAACGACACGCTCGGCGTGCAGCCCAGCGAGTTCACCTTGCCCGTGCAGTAGCTCGCGACGGTGTTCGCGTTGGCCAGGATCGGACCGAAGTGTCGGGTCGCGCCCCAGTTGCCGGCGTTGTCGCGTGCGCGCAGGTGCGCGTAGCGCGCCGTCGTCGACGAGCCGATGACCTGCGTCGCGCTGGTGGCGTTGGGCCCCAGGTTCAGCGGGCCGGTCGGATCCGTGCTCGCGTTCGTGTCGATCACGAGCGCGTAGCCCGCCAGGCCCGACAGCGCATCCGCGGCCGAGTTCCACGACAGGTTCAGCGACGTGTTGCAGGACAGCACGCCTTCGTTGTGCGAGCTGGAGTCGAACTGGAACGGCCCCTGCGGATTGGCGCCGTCGATGCGATACGGACCGGAGTTGGTGGTCCCCGCGAACCAGTTGCCGCAGTTGTCGACGGCCTTGATCGAGAAGTACCACTCGCCGTTGCCCAGGTTCGAGTCGACCGACGTGACCTGTTCGATCTCCTTGGTCTGATCCGGCGGCGTGATCGCGCCTTCGGTCCAGGTGACGCTGTAGCCGTCGATGCCCGAGAGATTGTCGGCGGCGGCGGTCCAGGCCATCGTGACGAAAGAGGAGTTGCTCCACTGGCCGACGGTGTGCGTCGTCGACTGCAGGTTCGTCACGTTGCCGGGCGGCGTGCCGTCGACCGTGATCTGCACCGAATCCGTCTCGTCGTCCCAGGTGTCCGAGCGCGCTTCGACTTCCCAAGTCTTCACGCCTTCCGTGCTCCAACGCGTGATCCACTCAGCGCTGCGCTGGTCGTGCGTTCCCAGCGAGCCCAGTGTGATGTCGCGGCCGTTGGTCTGGTTGTCGGTGAGGTCGCACACGATGCCGTCGTACAGCGTGGTCGTCGCCGCTTGGAGCGAATCGCCGCTCGACGTGCTGTCGAGGATCACCGCGGTCGCGAAGTACTGCGGGTTGGTGACGGTGGCCGTGATCGTGACGTTGTCGTTGGGCTTGACGAACGTGTCGTCGGCCACGACATCGAGCGTTCCGTTCGGCGTGGTGTCGTCGAAGATCTGCTGGACCACGACGCTGAAGCGAGCAGACCCGGTTGCGCTGTCCGGCCACAGCTTCCAGCGCCAAGTGCCCGTGGGCGGGCTGACGAAGGTGCGCAGCTCGGTGTTGTCGATCGACGACTGTTGAGCGATGTACTCGCCGGTGTTGCCGGAGGGATCGATGCCGCCCAAGGGACTGTCGAGGTACAGGTCGAAGTCGTTGACCAACGCCTGCGCCGCGCCGGCCGAGCACTGGTCCTCGTGGTACGTCACCAGCACGAGCAGCTCGATGCAGCCCGGGTTCACGATGAAGTCGGCGAACTGGTAGATGCTGGGATTGATGTTCCCGCCCCAGCTCAAGCGCTCCGTGACGCCGAGGAAATCCCAGTGCGCGTTCAGCGCGTTGACGCGTCCCGCGCCGTACGAGTTGAGGTGCGTGGCCGAGATCCCGGCCTGGGTCGTGATGTTCTCGTCGGCGAACGGGATCGCGGTGCTCATCAAGAGCGCCGCGAGGCGGTGCGGCGAGTAGCGCAGGTAGTCGCGGTGGTCGGCGAGCTGCGCGGCGAGGCCCGCGACGTGCGGCGTCGCCATGCTGGTCCCCGAGTCCTTGCGGTACCCCGAGCCCGAGTTCGCGTCGACCGAAGTGATCATGCGCCCCGGCGCGACGACGTTGGGCTTCCAGCGCCCGTCGCCGAGCGGCCCCGTGCTCGAAGTGGTCCACTTCACGCCCGGATCGCCCGCGGCGACGTCCTCGTAGTCGAGCACGCTGCCAACGGACAGCGCGTTCTTCGCGGACGCGTTGCTCCCGATCGAGTTGGCGCCGACGCTCACTCCGTAGTTGCCGACGCCGAAGACGTAGAGCTGCTCCTCGTCCCAGACCTCGGCGTCGATCGTTCGCGGGTTGGCTTCCGAGCCGATCCACGGCACGCCGGCAGCCGGCGCCGAGCCGTAGGAGTTGCTAACGACGTGCGGCTTGGGCGACACGTTGCCGCTGCCGTCCGTATACGAGCTGCGCATGTTCGAGAACAACGTCGAGAGCGACGTGCCGGGGCTCGCGCAGGCGCCGTCGAACTGCTTGACGCTGCGGATGCGCAGCGTGCTCAGCGAGCCCAGGCCCGGCGCGACGCCCGTGAACGGCGCCGATGCGGCGGGGGGCTGACCGAAGAAGATGCCGGCGACATGCGAGCCGTGCTCGCACGCATCGGTGAAGGCCGTGCCGCTCGAGGTGTAGTTCCAGCCGACCGCGAACACGTGGTCGAGTCCGGCGTGCAAAGTGTCGATGCCGGAGTCGATCACGCCGACGGTCACCGCCAGCGCATCGCCGCCGTCGTAGTCGGCGCGCGTCTCGTCGACCAACGTGAGCGGCGACGACTCGTGGTCTTCGGGCAGCGCCGGCAGGTCCACTTCGACGAACTGCACGAAGTCGAGCTCGGCCAGCGGCTCGATGCCGGCCGGCGCAACGCGGCAGCGGAAGGCGCGGATGCGATCGACGTACTCCAGCACCTCGACGCCGTTCGCTTCGAGCGCGCGCTGCTGCCAGCCGTTGGACATGCACGACGTCGCCGCGGCTTCGGCGCGACCGTCGACGACGACGCCGCCCGGAGCAGCCTCGTGAACGACGCCGACGGACTTGAACGTCGCGGCGGACCCGAGGTCGGACTCGTACACGTTCACGTACAGGTCCACCGGCTTGTTCGCCGGCCAGTGCGCGAGCTCGTGCACGAGGCGCGGGTGGAGCTTCTGCTGCGCGCGCGGCGCTCCGAGCCAGCGCACGAAGTCGAGCGAGGCGATGGCGTCGAGGGCGCCGACGGGGAAGGCGACCTTGAGCGTGTAGTGCGGATGGAAGCCGAGCACGCTCGCGCCGAGCTCTTCGAGCTGTGCGATGCGCTCGGGCGTGATGCGCCGCGAGAACATCGCGAAGGCGAAGCAGCGCCCGTCCGCGCGGCCGTCGAGCGGCTGCGACTGGATCTGCGCGAGCAACAGCGGGTCGATGCGCTCGCCCGCGGGCGGGTAGTGCGCGCCGCCGGCGAAGGCCAGGAAGTACGGATCGCCGCTGGCGGGCTCGATCAAGCGGTCGCCGTCGTCGCGGGCCTCCCAGCGGGCCGGGATCGGCAGCGGGATCTCGTCGTCGAGCCGCGCGGGGGCGGACGATCCGGCGCCGGCGTCCGTGGCCTCGAGGCGCTCGGGGCGAATCGTCTGCGCGGCGTCCGGGAGCTGCGCGAGTGCGGGCAGGGAAAGCGTGGCGGCGGCGGACAGCCAGCGCAGTGAGGATCTGTGTAGACGGTGCATGGCAGTAGGAAATGGTGGGAGGTTCACCGTCGATCAGCGCCGGGCGAAAGGCCTCGCTGGCTCGAGCGGCCAACCAGAGGCGCAGATGCGCTCGCTCGACCGACGCGAATCCGCGCGAAATCCCGGTCCAGCCCGCGCGCCGCGCGCTCACTTGGGTCGGCCTCGCTCGTCCCCCTTCGCGGAGTCTTGCGCGTACCATGCTCGTCACCGCTTCCGTTTGCGCCGTGGCCCAAGAACCCGACATCGCCGAACTCCTGCGCCGACTCGGCGCCGGCGACGACTCGGCCGGAGAGCAGTTGCTCCCGCTGGTCTACGACGAGCTGTACGGGCTCGCGCGCCGCTACATGGCTCGCGAGCGCACGCACCACACGCTGCAGGCGACGGCGCTGGTCCACGAAGCGTGGATCCGGCTCTCGAACGACGAGACTCCGCAGTGGCAGAACCGAGAGCAGTTCATCGCGATCGCTGCGCGCGCCATGCGACGCGTGCTGGTCGATCACGCGCGACGGCGCGACGCCCGCAAGCGCAGTGGCGCGGCCGAACGGCTGCCCTTCGAGGCGTTGCTCGAGCTCTACGAGGAGTCCGGGCCGCCGATGGTCGAGCTGGACGAGGCGCTGTCGCGGCTGGGGCAGGTCGATCCGCAGCTCGTGCGCATCGTGGAGCTGCGCTTCTTCTTCGGCGCGTCGAACGAGGACATCGCCAGCGCGCTGAGCGTGTCCACGCGCACCGTCGAACGCGGCTGGAAGACAGCTCAAGCCTGGCTGCGCGCCGAGCTGGACGAGGCCGCCTCACCCGATTCGTGAGAGAAGTGCGGAGTGCGTGTCGGTCAGAGGGCGCGCGCTGCGCCTTGAGCTTCCTATGAGCGCAGAGCACTGGCCCAGGGTCCGCGAGCTGTTCGAGCGCGCCGTCGAGCTCGATCCTGCGCTGCGCGACGAGTTCCTCGCGCGCGAGGCGACCGACGCGCCGGCGGTCGCGCGTGAAGTGCGCCGTCTGCTCGAGAACTGGACCGACGACTCGAATTTCCTCGCGCCACCGAGCGAGACGCGCGTCGCGGGCTCGCTGGATGCGCGGCACAGCGACGCGGCGCCGGGCGCCCGCATCGGCGCGTACCGGATCGAGCGCCTGCTCGGCGCCGGCGGCATGGGCTCGGTCTACCTCGCGCACCAGGAACGCCCCTCGCGTCGAGTCGCGCTGAAGCTCATGCGCGCGGGGCTGAGCTCCGCCGCCGAACAGCGCCGCTTCGAAGCCGAGGCCGAGATCCTCGGCCGCCTGCGCCATCCGGCCATCGCGACGGTCTTCGAGTTCGGCGTGCACGGCGAGGGCGCCGACACCACGCCCTACTTCGCGATGGAGTACGTCGAGGGCGCGCTCGACCTCGTCGCCTACGCGCGCGAGGCGGGGCTCGAGCTGCGCGCGCGCGTCGAGCTCGGACTCGCGCTGTGCGACGCGGTGCAGCACGCGCACGGCAAGGGCGTGATCCACCGCGACATCAAGCCGGGCAACGTGCTCGTCGACGAACGCGGCGCGCTCAAGGTGATCGACTTCGGCGTGGCGCGCGTCGTCGGCGTCGACCTGGCGCGCAGCATCGGCGCGACCGGGGGCGAGGCGCTGGGGACGATCGCGTACGCGAGTCCCGAGCAGCTCGACGGCGACTGGCGCGACGTGGACGTGCGCGCGGACGTGTACTCGATCGGCGCGACGCTGTTCGAGCTGTTCTGCGGCCGCCCGCCGTTCGTGGCCAAGGGGCGCGCGCTGGTGACGTTCGTGCGCGAAGTGTGCGAGCGGCCCGCGCCCGCGCTGTCGTCGATCGCGCCCGAGCTCGCGCCCGAGCTGGAATGGATCGTGGCCAAGTGCCTCGAGAAGGAGCGCGAGCGGCGCTACGCGACGGCCGATGAGCTCGCCCGCGACCTGCGGCGCTGGCTGGACGGTGAACCGGTGCTCGCCGCTCCGCCGAGCGCGCTGTACCGCTTACGCAAGCTCGTCGCGCGCAACCGCATCGCCTTCGCCGCCGCAGCGATCGTGCTCGCGAGCCTCGTGACGGCGCTCGTGATCTCTCTGGCCAAGACGCGCGAAGCCGACGAACAGCGGCTGATCGCGGTGCGCGCCGGCGAAGCCTCCGAGCGCGACGCCGCCGCCGCACGCGCAGCGGCGCGCGAGGCCGAAGAGCAACGCCAACTGGCGGCTCTCGCGAGCGAACAGGCCGCACGCGACGCCGAGTCCGCCCGCGTCGAATCGCGCCGTCGCCAGGCGGTGATCGATTCCTTGCGCAGCATGCTGGGCGCGGTCTCACCCGACGAAGACGGACGCAACGTGACGCTGTTCGAGCTGCTCGAGCGACGGCGCTCGAACCTCGAGTCCGAGTTCGCGGACGACCCGCGCCTGCGCGTGCAGCTCCAGAGCTTCCTGATCGAGGCCTATGGCAACTTGGGTCTCGCGGCGCAGGGCATCGAGCTGGCCGAGTCCTCGCTGGCGACCATGCTGGCCGACGGCGGCTACTCGCCCAGCGAGATCTCGGCGATGCAGTTCTTCCTCGCGCGCCGCTACTACGAGAGCGGCCGCATGACGGAGGCCGGCGCGCTGGTGGACGCCGCGCGCGCGTTGCTGGCCGACAGCGAAGCCACACTGCCCGAGGACGGCGTCGCCGCGCTGCAGATGCGTGCGATGGCGATGGAGAAGCAGGGGCTGGTCGACGAATCGATCGTGGCCTTCGAGGAGGCGCTCGCCGTCGCGCGCCGCTCGCTCGGCGACGATCACCTGGCGACGCTCATGCTCATGACCGACGTCGCGCTCGGACACGCGTTGAGGCGCCGGCTCGACGCGGCCGAGGCCCTCGCGCGCGAGGCGTACGAGCGCGCCGGTCGCATGTTGCCCGCGGGTCACTCGATGTTGCCGTTGTTCAGCATGCGCCTGGGGAGCGTGCTCAACGCCGCCGGCAAGACCGACGAGAGCATCGTGCTCCAGCGCGAGGTCGTGGCGCAGGCCGAGGCGCTGTTCGGCGAGCACCACCGCAACGTCGCCCAGGCGCACCGCGAGCTCGCGGCGGTGCTGGTCGGCTCACGTCGCTACGAGGAGGCGCTCGAAGCGGCGCGGCGCGCGTTGGAGCTGCAGCAGAAGCACCACCGCGGCGATGCGGAGCTCGAAACGATCATCCGCAGCGTGCTCGGGCGCGCGCTCGACGCGCTGTGGCGCTACGAAGAGTCGGTCGAGAACTGGCGCGCGTGCGTGGAGCGCTTCGAAGAGATCGGCCGGCGCACGGACACCTATGCGTTCCAGGCTCGGCTCGGAGTCGGCGGCGGGCTCTTGTACCTGCGGCGCTTCCCCGAGGCGGAGTCCAGTCTGCGCGAGACGCTCGAAGTGGCGGCCGACGCGCTCGCGCCCGACGACTCGATGGTGGGGTACGCGCGCTTCCTCATCGGTCAGGCCATCGGTCAGCAGCCCGAGCGTCTCACCGAGGGATATGACGAGGTGGTCGCGGCGTACGAGATCCTCTCCAAGTACGACGAGCCCGGTCCGCGCAAGCGCGCGAAGGAGGCGCTCGAGATGCTGGCCGGCGCCGCAGAGGAAGCTGGGCGGCCCGAACACCTCGAACGCTGGCGCAGCTTGCTCGGCAAGTGACGCGCACGGTTCCACGCACGCTGTAACGGACAGCGCTGACGGCGGATTGAACTGGGACTGCATCCGGAACCCGGCGCTGCGTGAGACAGCGCGACGGATGCTCGCAGCGTCGAAGGAGTGAGTCCATGGTTCGCGGAAGCGTGGTGGCTTGTGCGTTGGTGTTGACGGGCGGTGTCGCGGCGGCGCAGGCCCCGCTGTACGACTTCTTCACGCTCGTGCCGGGCGAGAACTTTGGTTCCGCCGTCGCGGCGGCGGGAGACGTCGACGGCGATGGCTTCGGCGACTTCGCCATCGGCGCCGAGCGCGCCGCCGGGTTGCAGCACGAAGCGGGCGCCGTGCGCATCTACTCCGGACAGAACGCGTCGTTGATCCGCGAGCTCAAGGGCGAGCTGGGCGGCGACCGCTTCGGTCACGCGGTCGAGTCGATCGGCGACGTCAACGGCGACGGTCGGCCGGAGCTGCTCGTCGGCGCGCCGCTCCACGACGCGTTCCTCGGCGTCGACCGCGGCGCTGCTTACGTGTTCGACGGCGCAACCGGCGCGCAGCTCGTCAAACTGCTCGGCAATGGCGCGGACCATCACTTCGGCTGGTCGGTCACCGCGATCCCGGACGTGAACCTCGACGGCGTGCCGGACTTCGCCGTCGGCGCGCCGCGCGAGACCGTGGGCGGAAACGCGCTGACCGGAGCGGTGCGGATCTACTCCGGCGCCACACTCGGGCTGTACCGCCAGCACAACGGCGCCGCGCAGGGAGATCGCTTCGGCTACTCGATCGACGGCTCGGCCGACATCAACGGCGACGGGCGCGGCGATCTGATCGTGGGCGCGCCGCAGGCCGACGCAGCGGCGATCTTCGACTCGGGCCGCGCGTACCGCATCTCAGGGATCCCGAGCGGCGCGGCCGTGCTCACGACCTACAGCGGCGGCGCGAGCGCGGGTTGGCTCGGCCACACCGTCGCAGCGGTTCCCGATGCGAACGGCGACGGCGTGTGGGACGTCGCAGTGGGCGAACCGTTCACGAGCATCGGCGGCGTGGTCGGCTCCGGCCGGATCCGCGTGTTCTCCGGCGTCAACGGCGCCGTGCTGCTCACGCTGACCGGCGCGCAGAACGACGCGTACGGTTGGGTGATGAGCGCGATGAAGGACTTCGACGGCGACGGGCGCGGCGACCTGCTCGTCGGCAATCCGTTCGCTGAATACAACGGCTGGTCCAACGCGGGCCTCGCGCACGTCTACAGCGGCGCGAGCGGCGCGATCCTCACCACGATGACCGGCTACTACGACGGCGAAGGCTTCGGCGACTCGATCGCGGACGCCGGCGACATCAACGGCGACGGCTTCCACGACGTCATCGCGGGCTCGACCGCGTACAACCAGTACGGGACCGACGCCGGCCGCGCGCGCACGGCGCTGGGCAACGCGGAGTTCCCGACGAACTACTGCACGGCCAAGGTCAACTCGCAGAACTGCACCCCGAACATCGGCATCGGAGGCTGCGCGAGCGTCACGGTGGGTCAGCTCTTCATCGTCGGCACGAACGTGCTGCCCAACGTCAACGGTCTGATGATCTGGTCGCACACCAGCGCCTCGACGCCCTTCTTCGGCGACACGCTGTGCCTCGGCGGTCCGATCCGCCGCACGCCGGTGCAGCTCTCCATCGACAACGTCGGCAGCGTCTATCCCTGCGACGGCGTCTACAGCTACTACTTCAGCCACGCGCAGATGCAGGCCGAGGGCTTCACGCCGGGCGCGACGCTCTTCGCGCAGTACTGGAGCCGCGACTCCGCCTTCCCGCCGCCGTTCAACTTCGGCCTGACCAACGGCGTGCGCATTCCGATCCTGCCGTAGCGCGCCTCTCGAGCGTCACTGCTCACTCACGGCCCGTCGCTCGTCTTCGCACGAGCGGCGGGCCGTCAACTTGGACGCACGCGACTCGCGCAGCACAATGCGCCGCACCTCCGCGCGACGTGGTTGTCGCGAGCAGAACGCACTTCATGGCCAAGCACACGCACGACAAGCTTCTGAAGACCCTGGAGGCGCGCTTCGGCGCTCACATGGAGCGCCACGAGGGGCTCGAGTGGGCGCACGTTCACGCGCGATTGATGCGACGCCCCAAGGCGTTGGAGTCGCTCCAGGCCATGGAGGAATCGGGCGGGGAGCCGGATGTGGTGGGGGGCGCGCAGAAGTCGGGCGCCGTGCGCTTCATCGACTGCTCGGCGGAGAGCCCCGAGGGGCGCCGCAGTCTGTGCTTCGATCGCGCGGCGCTCGCGGCGCGCAAGGAGCACAAGCCCCAGGGCAGCGCGGTCGAGATGGCGGCGGCGATGGGCGCCGAGCTGCTGAGCGAGGCTCAGTACCGCGAGCTGCAGCGCGTGGGTGAGTTCGACACCAAGACCTCGAGTTGGGTCACGACGCCCGCGGAGATTCGCGCGCTCGGCGGCGCGCTGTTCTGCGACCGGCGCTACGGCGCGGTGTTCGTCTACCACAACGGCGCGCAGTCGTACTACGCGGCGCGAGGCTTCCGCGCGTTGCTCGACGTTTGACGCGCCGCTGGGCGTGTCGATGCGCGAGTCCATGCGAGGTGCGCGTTGCGCCGCCGGGTGAATCCGCCGCCGCCGATCGTCGGTGGCGCTCGCGTGGTGTTGTGGGC
>CALKYE010000299.1 GCA_938003765.1 uncultured Planctomycetia bacterium | reverse complement strand
TGTACGCTCGCGGAGTGAGCGCCGAGGAGACCCGACCGCAGGTCATAGAGACCGGAACCGCGAGACCCGCGGGCGCGGGCGGCCTCCCGCCGGCGCGCGAAGGCACGGCGCTCTACCTGCACCTGCCGTTCTGCGCCGCGAAGTGCCATTACTGTGACTTCTTCTCGGTCGCCGCCGAGGGGCAGGACATCGAGGGGCTGTTGGCCGCGGTCCGGCGCGAGGTTGAGCTGCGCGCGCCGCGTCGCCCTCGAACCGTGTTCCTCGGCGGGGGGACGCCGAGCCTGCTCTCCACAGCTCAACTCCGCGAACTCCTCGAGGCGCTCGAGCGCGTCACCTCGTTCCGCGACAGCGCGCGCGAGGTGACGGTCGAGTGCAACCCCGAGAGCCTCAGTCGCGAGAAGGCGCGTGCGCTGCTCGACCTGGGCGTCAACCGCTTCTCGATCGGCTTTCAGTCGCTCGACGACAAGACGCTCGAGCTCTTCGGCCGCGTGCACTCCGCTGAGCAGTCGTTCCGGGCCTACGACGCCGTGCGTGCGGCCGGGGCGACGAACGTCAACGTCGATTTCATCTACGCCACACCGGGGCAGTCGCTCGACGCTTGGCGAACCACGCTCGAGCGCATCGTCGCGATCGCGCCCGAGCACGTCTCGGCCTACAACCTCACGTTCGAGGAGCAGACTCCGTTTCGGCGCTGGCTCGAGCAGGGCCGACTCCAAAAGCACACCGAGGACCTCGAACTCGAGTTCTTCCACCTCACGCGCGAGCGCCTCGTCGGCGCCGGGATCGAGCCCTACGAGATCTCGAACTTCGCTCGCGAGGGCAGAGCCTGCGAACACAACCTCGGCTACTGGCGCAACAACGAATACGTCGGCATCGGCCCGTCGGCAGTCAGCAAGGTGGGCTCCACACGGGGCGGGAACGTCAAATCGGTGGGGGAGTACAAGCGTCGCATCGCCCACGACGGCTCCGCTGCTGCGTGGGACGAGACACCGGGCGACCACGCGCGCCTGGGAGAGACGTGGTGGCTCGGCTTGCGGCTCGCAGAGGGCTTGAGCGCCGAACAGGCCCGCGAACGAGCTGGGCTCTCGCCCTGTGCTGCGGACGAGGACCCCGCGCTCGTCGTCGCGCGCCAACTCGGCGCACAGGGTTGGCTCGACGAACGCGACGGCGTGTGGCGAACCAGCGCTCGCGGGTTGCCGCTCTCCGACGCCATCGCTCGCGAGTTCCTGGCGCTCGACTCGCGCTGATCCCGCGTCGATGGCGCGAGTAGACTGCGCCGCGTGAAGCACTTTGCCGACCGCCTCGCCGCCGCCATCGAACGCTGCGGCAATCCTTGTCTGATCGGGCTCGACCCTCACGTTGACCTGCTGCCGGACGAGTTCGCGATCGCGCGCGACCGAAGCGCACCTCGCGCGGTCCGTGCGCGCGCCATCGGCGACTTCTGCTGCGACGTGATCGAGCTGTGCCGAGGACGCGTCCCCGCGGTCAAACCTCAGTCCGCCTTCTTCGAAGTCTTCGGCGCCGACGGAGCGACGCAGTGGGAGCGCGTCGTTGCTACAGCCCATGCGGCTGAGCTCTTGGTGATCGGAGACGTGAAGCGCGGCGACATCGCGAGCACCGCGGCCGCTTACGCAACGGCGTTCCTCGAAGGTGTCGGCGGCGACTCGGAGAGCCTCTGCGACGCCGTGACGCTCTCACCCTTCCTCGGCGCGGATTCCATCGAACCCTTCCTGAGCGCGTGCCTTCGCACCGGGACCGGCATCTATGTGCTCGTGCGGACGTCGAACAAGGGCAGCGCGGACTTTCAGCGACACGGAAGTCCTCAACTGTCACGGCGCATCGCTGAGCGAGTGGTGGAGTGGGGTCGCGAGCTGACCGGCGATAGCGGCTGGTCCAGCGTTGGCGCCGTCGTCGGCGCGACGCACGCGGCGGAGCTGCGTGAATTCCGCGAGAGCATGCCGACGACTCCGCTGCTGCTGCCGGGCTACGGCGCACAAGGAGCGGGAGCCGCGGACATCGTCGACGCGTTCCGTGGTCCCAGTGGCTCAACGCAACTGGCCGGCGCGCTCGTGAACTCCTCGCGCGGAGTGTTGTTCGCGCAGCGCGACTCGGCGCACAAGGGCAAGCCTTGGCGCGACGCTTCGCGCGCAGCGCTCGAGCACATGATCGCTGACCTCGGCGGCGCGCTGGGCGTGGTAGCCAAGTAGCGCCCGCTCCAACGTCGACCATGCCCGCCGCAAGCATCGAGCTCCTCGCGAGCGATCTGACGCAGCTGCCGCCGTTCGCGCGGGTGTGCCTGCGCGTGCCCGACTTCAGGGTTCCGCTCGACCTGACTCAGATCGATTGCTCCCGCGACGAGTTCGACATCGACGAGCGGCGCGAACTCGTTGAACGCCTCTCGCCGCACGCGCGCGACGCGCACGTCGCCGTGCTCGACTCGATCCGAGCGCTCGAGCACCCGAAGGCTTGCGCTGTGGTCACGGGCCAGCAACCAGGTCTGCTCGGCGGTCCGCTGTACTCGCTCTACAAAGCGCTTCACGCGGTGCGACTTGCGCGATCGCTCTCGCAAGCGCACGAGCGGCCGGTCGTTCCGATCTTTTGGAATCACGCCGACGATCACGACATCGCCGAGGCGCACCACGCCTGGCTGCTGAACGAGAACCTCGATCTACAGCGCTTGGGGCTCGCCGGACTCTCGTCGGGCAAGCAGCCGCTCTCGCGCATCGTGTTCGACGAGGACAAGCACCGACTCAGTGCGTTGCGCGCCGCGTTGGCGCAGACGCTGGGCCGAGAGCCGAACGTCGAGGAAGAACTCCAACGCTTCGTTCCACGTCACGGCGAGAGCTTCGCTCAAGCGTTCACGCGCGCTCTGAACAGCTTGCTCGGCCACCTCGGACTGATCGTGCTCGAGCCCGATTGGATTCGCGAGCCGATGTCGCGCGCGCTGGCGAGCCTGTTGAAGGCTCCCGTCGGAGAGGCGCTCGCTCACGGTGAGGCGAATCTGCGCGCCCTCGGTTACACACCCACGATCGAGAGCGCGACAGCAGCTCTGTTGTTCCACGTCGACGAACGCGGCCGCCAACCACTGCGTTTGGGAGGCGATGGCTATCGCTACGACGGCGAAGAGGGCTCACGACGCGCGGATGAACTCGCGGCCGAGATCGTGCAGTCGCCGCGCGAGTGGTCGCCCGGCGCCTTACTGCGTCCGATCGTGCAGGACCTGTGCTTGCCGAGTGTCGCCTACGTCGGCGGCTGGGGTGAGTTGAGCTACCTCGCGCAACTCGGTCCGTTGCGAAAAGCTGCACGTGCGCCACTCACCGCCGCCGTGCCGCGTTGGTCGTGCACGCTGGTCGACCCTCAGACCGCTGAAGCCGCTCTGCAGCTCGGCGTGTCCTTGGGCGCCGTGCTCGCCAATCGAGGCGTCGAGGAGCAGGCCGACGAGACTCCGCCGCCGCCGGTCATCGCCGAGTTGCGCGCGATCGCCGAGCGCGCGGCGAAGGAACTCAACTCGAAGAAGGAAGCGCTCTCGGAACTCGACCGCGGCATCGCAGTGAACCTCGGCCGCACCGGCGCGCAGATCCGTTCGCTGGTCGACAAGCTGTGCGAGAAGGCGGAGCGCGTTCACGCCAATCGTTCCGGCCGCAGCAAACGCTTGGTCCGACGCGTCACGAACACTCTCGCTCCGCGCGGCGAACTCCAGGAGCGAGTGCTCTGCTTGCCGCCCTTCCTGGCGCGCTTCGGCGCGGAGTGGATCGATGAGTTGTTCGCTGCGATGGGTCCGCTCGAGAACGGCCATCTGATCGTGCGGCTGGACGATGGACGCGCGCAGACTCCGAAAGAGGAAGCGGCGGAGGAGGACAGCGAATGAAGCTCGATGCACTGATCGTCGCTGCGCATCCCGACGACGCCGAGATCTGCGTGGGTGGCGCGATCCTCAAACTGGTCGACGCGGGGCTGCGCGTGGGCATCGTGGACGCCACGCGGGGCGAGATGGGCACGCGCGGCACTCGCGAAGAGCGAGACGCCGAAACCGACGCAGCCAATCAACTCATGCGCTTGAGCGTGCGCCGCAACCTCGAGTTGCCGGACGGCCGAGTGCAGGTCAATGTCGAAGCGCGCGAGAAGCTGGCGCGCGTGCTGCGCGACCACCGGCCCGAACTCGTGCTCGCGCAACACACCGACGACCTGCATCCCGATCACGCCGCGACGGGCCGACTCGCGCGCGAGGCCTGGTACCTGTCGGGACTGACACGACTGGCGCAGCTCGACGGCGGGCCGCCGGCGGCGCGCCCGCGCCGGCTGTACCACTTCATGGGCCACGTGCCCTTCGACCCGACGCTGGTGATCGACATCGGCGACGTGTGGGAGCGCAAGGTCGCGCTGGTGCGGTGCTACGCGAGCCAGTTGGCGCCCAACGACGAGCGCGACCGCGGCCAGCACTTCCTCTTCGGCGCCGACATCCTCTCGCGCATGGAGACTCGCGCGCGCTTCTTCGGCGAGCGCATCGGCGCGCGCGTGGGCGAGCCACTGCTCTCGTCGGGACCTGTGCCGGTCGACGACCTGCGCAAGTTGTTTTGAGCACGCCGGCCCGCGGCGCTTTCGACGCGCGTTCTGGGCGAGCGACTCCCCGCGCTTGCCGCGCGACACCGTAGAATCCCGCCCCTCCTGATGCGGCGCATCGCTCTGATCAATCAAAAGGGCGGGGTGGGCAAGACCACCTCCACGGTCAACCTCGGCGCGGCTCTGGCCCTCGAGGGTCGGCGCGTCGTGGTGGTGGACCTCGATCCGCAGGCGAACCTCTCGCTGCACCTCGACGTGCAACTGCGCAGCGGCGAGCCCTCGAGCTACACGGTGCTGCTGGGCAATGGCGTCGTCGAAACGGCGTTGCGCGACACCAAGACCAAGGGTCTGCGGCTGCTCGCGGCCAACATCGACCTGAGCGGCGCCGAGCTCGAACTCTCGAACGCCTTCGGGCGGGAGATGATCTTGCGCGACGCGCTCGAGCAGTGGGAGCAGCGCCATCGCGAAGCGCACGGCGAAGCGCCGGCGGATTACGTGCTGCTCGACTGCCCTCCGAGCCTCGGGTTGCTCTCGGTGAACGGACTGGTCGCGGCGCACGAAGCCGTGGTCGTCGTGCAGACCGAGTTCTTCGCGTTGCAGGGGATGACCAAGCTGGTCGAAGTGGTCCAGCTCCTTCGCCGCCGCCTCAACCCCAAGCTCGACATCGCCGCGATCCTGCCCTGTCTGTACGACAATCGCACGAAGCTCGCGCGAGAGGTGCTGGGTGAGCTGCGCGCGCACTTCCCTGGAAAGGTGTTCGCGCGAGCCGTCGCCAAGAACGTCAAGCTCGCGGAGGCGCCGAGCTACGGCCAGACGATCTTCGAGTACGCGCCGGAGTCGAGCGGAGCGTCGGACTACCGTGAGCTGGCGCGCGAGCTGATCGCGATGGAAGCGCGCGACAGTGAGCTCGCCGAGCGCTACGGCTCGACTGCGCCGCCGGAGGTCGTGGTTGCGCGCGCAGAGCAGGTCGTGACGCTCAAGCCGGCGAAGCCTCGACGCGCCAAACGCTCGGCGCCGGACACTGCGACGAACCCCGCGACGAACGTTGCGGACGTCACCACGACCGAGGCGGAGGTTGCGCCGACGCAGAGCACGCCTCGCGAGGAACCTTCGAGCGCGACGACTGAGCCGTCCCACTCCGCGCCGAGCGAGATCGACGCGGCGCCCGAAGTGGACAGCGCGTCCGTGAAGAGCCCGCCGCAAGCCGAGGCGAGTGCACCGAACACACCGGAGGCCTCTGCAGCGACCGGTCCGACGACGACGCCTCCGAGCGCGCCCCAAGCGAGCGCGCACGCCGCCGATGAGTTCGAGGAGCTGCCCGAGCTGCCTCCCGAGACCGAGTTCCTCCCGCGCTACGTCGATCTGTGAGCACGCCCCCGCGATCCCCGGATTCGCCGCTGCGAATCGGTGTGTTGTGCCATCCGACCTACGGCGGGTCGGGCGTCGTCGCCAGCGAACTCGCGCTCAGCCTGGCTGAGATCGGCCACGAGGTGCACCTGTTCTCGCACGAGGTTCCGCCGCGTCTGGCGCGCTCGCCGGGCCGCGTGCTGATGCACCGCGCGCAGGGCGTGCCCTACCCGCTGTTCCACGCGACTCCGCACGACATCGCCATCACGAGCGCGATCCTCGACATCCACCGAGCGCACGGCCTCGACGTGTTGCACGCGCACTACGCGCTGCCGCACGCGGTCTCGGCCTTCCTGGCGCGCGCCGCGGCGCTGGCCGACGATCCCGCGCGAGCGCCGCGCGTGGTCACGACGCTGCACGGCACCGACATCACCCTGGTGGGCAACGATCCCTCGTACGCGCCGCTCACCCAGTTCGTGATCCGCGCCAGCGACGCCGTCACCGCCGTTTCGCACTGGCTGGCCAAGGAGACGGCGGAGAAGTTCGGTCTTGGTGGCGCAAGGGGTTGCGCGGTCGAGGTCATCCACAACTTCGTCGACACCGAGTGGTTCTCGCCCGAGGCCGGCGCCGCGCGACACCCGTGCTCGCTGCGCACGGGCCCGACCGCGGTGCACGTGAGCAACTTCCGAGCGGTGAAGCGCACGCCGTGGCTCGTGCGCGCCTTCGCGAAGGCCGTCGGCGAGCGCCCGGCCAACCTCGTGCTCGTAGGTGACGGTCCCGACTTGCCGGCGTGCCGTGAGTTGGTCCGCGAGCTCGGCCTGGGCGAGCGAGTCACCTTCCTGGGCGAGCGCGACGCGCTGCCCGAGTTGCTGGCGCCCGCGTGCGTGTTCGTGCTGACCAGCTCGTCCGAGTCCTTCGGGCTCTCGGCCCTCGAAGCGATGTCGTGCGGGACGCCGGTCGTCGCGACCCGCGCCGGCGGCGTGGGCGAAGTCGTCGAGCACGGTGTCAGCGGTCTGCTGTGTGAGATCGACGACCTCGACGGGTTCGCCGCCAACCTCGCCGCGCTGCTGTTCGATCCGGCGCGCGCGCGCTCGATGGGGGAGACGGCCCGGCGCCAGGCCGTCGAGCGCTTCTCGCGGGAACGCGTGGTGGAGCGTTACGTGGACCTGTACCGCCGCGTGCTGGCGAGAGCGCCGTACCCCGGCTGAGCTTGCTGACGCCGCCTCGCTGGGCGCGAGCCATGCGCATCTACCTCGACAACAACGCCACCACTCGGCTGCGAGCCGAGGCCCGCCAGGCGCTGCTGGAGACCCTCGACGCCCTCGGCGGAAACCCCTCGAGCCTCCACGCCTCCGGGCGCGCCGCCCGTCAGATGCTGGACGAGGCCCGCGAGCGCACCGCCGCCGCGCTGGAGGTCCACGAGGACGACGTCGTGTTCACCTCGGGCGGGACCGAGTCGAACAACCTCGCGATCCTCGGCGCGGTGCGGGCGGCCGGCCCCGGCGCCGGAATGGCCACGACCGCGATCGAGCACTCCTCGGTGCTCGGGCCGGCGCGCCAACTCGAGCGCCAGGGTCGAGCGGTGTGGATCGCGGGCGTCGATCGCCTGGCGCGACCGGATCTCGACGCGCTGAGCGCGGCGCTGGCCGACCCGCGCTGCGCGCTCGTGTCGATGATGGCGGCCAACAACGAGATTGGCGTGTGTCTGCCGCTCGACGAGCTCGCCCGCGTCCGCGAACGGAGCCCGCGACAGGCTCTGCTTCACGTCGATGCCGTTCAGGCCCTCGGTCGCATCGACCTCGCTCTGCGAGCGCGCGCGATCGACCTCGCATCGTTCTCCGCGCACAAGGTCGGCGGACCCGTCGGTGTCGGAGTGCTCTTCCGTCGCAAGGGTGTCGCGCTCGAGCCGCTGATGTTCGGCGGCGAACAAGAGCACGGACTGCGGCCGGGTACGGAGAGCGTTGCTTCGATCGTCGCAGCAAGCGTCGCGATCGAGTGCGCCGTGCGTGAGCGTCAGGCGTTCGCAGCACGCGCTGCACAACTCGCCCGCGACCTTTGGGGAGAACTAGGCCAGCACTTGCCCCACTTGGAGTTGATCGGCCCGCCGCTCGACGATGCGTCGCGCTTGCCCGGAACGCTGAACGTGTTGGCGCGTGGCGCAGATGGAAAGGTGCTCGTGATGCGGCTGGACCTCGAGGGACTCGAGTGCAGCACGGGTTCCGCATGCGCGAGCGGTTCGATCGAGCCGAGCCACGTGTTGCGCGCGCTCGGGTTGAACGATGACGACGCGCGAGCAGGCATCAGGCTCTCGATCGGACGCGCGACGACGTGGAGAGAGCTTCAACAGTCTGTGGATATCCTGGGGAGAACCCTTGGACGCGCGAACGCAAACTCCGGCGACGCCGTGAGTTTGTGAAGTGCCAGTCAAGAGTCGCGGGATGCGTGTTGACAGCCCCTGGGGGTGCGCTTGGAATGCGCCCTCGTTTTCGAACCGCGACGCGCCTCGAGCGCTGGTCCTCCAGCTCCGAGTTCGATGGTCCCCGCGGGTGTCGCCCTCCGACTCCACACCGACGCCGTACTCCACGCCAGTCGATGCCCGCAAAGTGGGAACTCAGGCTCCAGTTGCGCCCCCAACTCCGCTCCGTTGAACCGACCTCGGTCGGCGCTCGCGGCGCGGCGGCGAGGCCTCTGGACGCAGCGCCGGCGGGTCAGGATCGGACCGCGCCTGGAACGGGATCGACGGGGTTGGAATGGGCACGTTTGGAATCGGCCGGGGAGTGACGCGAACCATGCAGTCGGAACAAGTCGGAGGCGCTGCCAGCGCCGAGCGCCACGCTGAGGCGCCCGACGCGACCGTGGGTCTCGCCTGCGCGCCGGCGGAAGCCAGTCCGTCGGCGACGCCTTCGCCGGCGCCGAGCTCTGTGACGGCGGGCGCCACGCACGCCGCGCTGATCGCGAGCGAGGTTCCCGCCACCACGCCCGCCTCGATGACGTCCGACGCGGCCCCGACCGCCTCCTCGATGTCGCTCTCCATCCCGACTCTCGCCGCGCAGGAAGCGGACGCGAGCGATGACCTGAGCGAGCGCTGGCGCGCCATTCAGGCGTCGCTCCGGCGTCGCATCCGCCGCGAGCAGTTCGAGACGTGGTTCCGTCGCGCCGACCTCCGCCGCGCGGGCCCCGACGTGGTGCGCATCGCGGTGCAGAACTCCTTCGCCGCCGACTGGCTGCGCGCGAACTACCGCAGCGCCCTCGAGCAGGCGGTCCACGACGTGTTGGGAACCGCCTGCCCCGTCGAGTTGGTCGTCGACGCGGAACTGACGATCGCTCCGCGGCTGCGACCCGAGGACGCGTGGACCTCAACGCAGAACCCCGACGGCGCTCAGGCGCCGACGCTCCCCGCGACGGCTGACGGCAGTGACGCCCAGACGCTGGCGCGCCGCCCGAACACCACACCCGCCACCGTCGCGGACGCATCGCAAGCGCGTCCCAGCGCCGACGCGTCGCGCTGGAACGGCGCCAGCAGTGACAACGGGCTGATGTGGAGCTCGGACGTCACGCTCAACCCGAACTACCGCTTCGACAACTTCGTCGTCGGTCCCTGCAATCGCTTCGCGTACGCAGCGGCCGTCGGCGTCTCCGAGTCGCCGGGCAAGTCGTACAACCCGTTCTTCCTGCACGGCAGCGTCGGCCTCGGCAAGACGCACCTCCTGCAGTCCTTGTGCTACTCGCTGCTCGACCGCTCGCCGGGGGTGCGGATCCTGTACCTGTCCTGCGAGACGTTCATCAACCACTTCATCAGCGCGCTCGAGAACGGCGACCTGCACAAGTTCCGCACCAAGTACCGCAACGTCGACCTGCTGGTCGTGGACGACATCCACCTGCTCGCGAACAAGGAGCGCACGCAGGAGGAGTTCTTCCACACGTTCAACACGCTCTACAACGCCGGGAAGCAGATCGTGCTCTCGTCGGATTCGCCGCCCAAGGAGATCCCGACGCTGCAGGAGCGCCTGGTCTCGCGCTTCAAGTGGGGCTTGGTCACGGAGATCGAGACGCCGTGCTACGAGACGCGCATGGCGATCTTGAAGCGCAAGAGCCGCGAGCGCGGTCACGAGCTCCCTGAGCAGGTCGCCCAGCTCTTGGCGGAGCACATCGAGTCGAACATTCGCGAGCTCGAAGGCGCGGTGAACCGACTGATCAGCTACGCGGGTCTCAACCACCAGGAGATCACGCCCGAGCTCGTGCGACGTCTGCTGCGCGACATCTTCACGCAGCCCAAGGGCCAGCCGACGATGGACGACGTGCTGCGCGTCGTCACCGCGCACTTCCAGGTGAAGGTCACCGAGCTCCAGTCGCGCCGACGCACGAAGGCCATCGCGTTCCCGCGTCAGGTCGCGATGTACCTGGCGCGCTCGATCACGCGGCACTCGCTCGAGGAAGTCGGCGGTTTCTTCGGCGGGCGCGACCACACGACGGTGCTCTACGCCGT
>CALKYE010000298.1 GCA_938003765.1 uncultured Planctomycetia bacterium | reverse complement strand
CTCGAGCTGCGGGAAGAACGCGAACAGGTGGCGGGTGAGTCGGACTTGGACCACGCGAGTGCGAGAGAATAACGGGCGACCGTCGCTGGTGAGAACGTGCGCAGGACGATCAGTTCGTCCTTCGGAAGCAGCGCGCCAGCGTGAGGTCCTGGTCGCGGTACGAGCTCTGCGCGCGACCTTCGGCGTACAGCTTCTCGGGCGTTCCGCCGGTGCGGTAGAAACGCAGTCGGAAGAACACCTGGCCGTCCTCGACGAGGAACGGCACGTCGTGCGCGCGAACCTCGAGCACGGCCGCCGTGCCGTGCCGCGCCGCGCCTGCGCCGCGCCAGCCGAAGCCGTTGTCGAAGAAGCCCGCGTAGTTGTTGCGCATCTCGCCCACGTCGACGTCGACGGGCAGCATCTCGGCGGCGAGGTGCGGCGGGATCACGACGCGCTCGCGGCTGGCGAAGATGTAGAAGCTCCCCGGCGAGAGCGTGCAGTGTCCGCGCGGCGCGTGGACCGGCTCCCAGAACTCGCGCGGGTCGTGCGCGCCCTCGCGGGCGAAGTTCACGACGCCGGTGTGGTGTTGCGCGCGCCAGCCGGCGGGGTCGCGGCCGTCGAGGCCCAGGCTGAGCGCCAGGCTGCCGTCGTCGTCGAAGCGCACGTCGTCCATCGGCATCGGTTCGTCGCCGCGCCAGCACAACGGCGTGCGCGCGTACTCCTCGCGCAGCGCCTCGCGCGTCATCGTCGGATCGCCTTCGGCGAGTCGCAGTTGGCACAGGCGGTCGCCGCGCTTGAGTCGCACCGGGAACGAGAGGGGCGAGACCTCGAGCCACAACTTGCCGCGGTAGCCCGCCGGCGCCTCGTTGAAGCGCGGGTGACCCGGCACGAGCACGCGCGTGAACAGGTCGCAGCGTCCGGTCGAGCTGCGCGGGTTGAACGCGGCGCGCAGGTGCGAGGGCAGGTCGAGCTCCTCCTCGAGCGGGAGCAGGTACACCAGTCCCTTCTCGAGCACCGCGCCGTCGCCGCCCAGCCACAGACGACTGGTCTCCAGCTCCTCGAGCCGCGTCTCCAGCGGCGTGCGGCCCGGCAGGAAGCCTGCGCGGATGCGCGACGCGAAGGCGCCGACGCGCAGGTCGAGGCTGGCGGCCTGGAGCTGCGCCTCGGCGATGGGGGGCGAGCCGGCCGGCGTGCGCAGCGCGCCGTCGAGCAGCGCGCGGAGCTGGCGGTCGACGAGCCAGTGGCCGTTGCGGGGTGCGCCCATGCGGGGCGAGAGGATGACGCGGCCAGCGCCCGGTTAGAAGCCCCGCGCCGCGTTCAGTCGGCGCCGAGGGAGGATCGGGCCGCCGCGAGGTGCTGCTCGATCTCCTCCGCCGGCAGTCCGTGACGGTCGAGCGCGGCTGCGGTGACGTGGAGCGAGGCCTCGACCTCCTGGGCGACGACGTGCGTCGCGCCCGCGGCGCGCAGGGCCCCGGCGTCGGCCAGGAAGCGGGCGCGCGCGATGACCGGGATCGCCGGGGCGAGCCTCCGGACCGCGCGGACGGCGGCGATCGTGGCCTGGGGATCGTTGAGCAGCACGACCACCTGCGCCGCCGCGGCGACGGCCGCCTGCTCGAGCAACTCGGGCCGCGAGGCGTCGCCGAAGGCGATCGTCTCGCCGCGCTCGCCCGCCAGCTTGACGCGGTCGACGTCGAGGTCGATCAGCACGTAGCGCAGTCCCGCGCTCCGCAGCGTGCGCGCGAGGAGCTCGCCGCCGACTCCGTAGCCCAGCACGATCGTGTGCCCGTCGAGCCGCTCGCGCGGCGCGGAGCTCGGCTCGCGCGCGCCGACCCAGGTGTCGATCCGATCCAGCCGACCGGCGCCTGCGGCGATCAGTGGTCCGGCGAGTGACACCAGCGGTGTGACCAGCATCGTGATCACGCTCGCGTCGAGGAACAGCGCCAGCTCCTGCGCGTCGAGCAGTTCCAGCTCGCGGCCGAGTCGGGCGAGCACGAAGCTGAACTCACCGATCTGCGCGAGCGCGGCGCCGGAGAGCGCGGCGACGCGCAAGGGCATGCGCATCACGACGCCGGCCAGCGTCGCCACGCCGAACTTGCCGACGAGCAGCGCGAGCGAGAGCGAGCTCACCGCGAGCCAGTGCTCGCGCAGCACGTCGAAGTCGATCAGCATGCCGATCGAGACGAAGAACAAGCTCGTGAACAGATCGCGCAACGGGAGCACGTCGGCCAGCGCCTGATGTCCGTACTCGCTGTCGGCCAGCACCATGCCCGCGAGGAACGCGCCGAGTGAGAGCGACAGTCCGGCCAGCGAAGTGGCCCAGGCGATGCTCGCGCACGCGCCGAGCACGGTCAGCAGGAACACGTCGCGGCGCTGCGTGCGCGCCACGGCGCGGAAGATGCGCGGGAGCACGAAGCGCGCGAGCACGACCGTCGCGCTCATGACGACCAGGGCCTTCCCGAGCGCGAGCCCCACGGCCGGAAGGCTCGCGTCGCCTTCGGCGAGCATCGGCGTCACGAGCATCATCGGTACGACGCACAGATCCTGGAACAGCAGCACGCCCACGATGAGCTTGCCGTGCGGCGCGTCGACTTCGCCGCGCTCCGACAAGCTGCGCAGGACTATCGCGGTGCTCGACAGCGCCACGAGGAATCCGGCGAACCAGGCGCGTTCGGGCGACAGTCCCGCGCCGCGCGAGAGCGCGTACGTCGCAGCGACGCTGAGCGTGACCTGCAGCGCGCCGCCGACGCACACCATGCGCGCGATGCGCTTCAAGCTCGAGAGCGAGAACTCGAGGCCGATGGTGAACAGGAGCAGCACGACGCCGATCTCCGCCAGGCGCTCGACGTCGCTGCCCGCGGAGATCCAGCCCAGTCCCGAGGGCCCGATCAACGCGCCGGCGATCAGCAAACCGGCGACCGCCGGCAGTCGCAGGCGGTGCAGCACCACGACGACCAGGGTCGACGCGGCGAGGATCGCGATCAGGTCCAGCAGCAGGCGATGCTCGTCCACCGCCCGCAAGATGACGGTCCGCGCGACGCGGCGAAAGGGGCCCTCGCGCGCATAGGCGCCGACCCGCTCGGCTGACTACACTCCTCGCCCTCGCAAACGAGGACCCCAGAGCCCCACTTCATGAAACTCCACGAATTCCAGGCCAAGCAACTGCTGCGGCGCTTCGGCGTCGCCACTCCCGAAGGCCGCGAGGCGCAGAGCGTCGACGCCGCTGTGGCCGCCTACGCCGAACTCGGCGGCGCCGTGGCGGTCGTCAAGGCGCAGATCCACGCCGGCGGTCGCGGCAAGGCCGGCGGCGTCAAGGTGTGCAAGAGCGAGAGCGAAGTGCGCGCCGCCGCGCAGGCGATCCTCGGCAAGACGCTCGTCACGCACCAGACGGGACCGGCGGGGCAGCTCGTCCGCCGTCTGTGGGTCGAGGCCGGCAGCGCGATCGCGAAGGAGTACTACATCGGCATCGTGGTCGACCGCGAGCGCC
>CALKYE010000297.1 GCA_938003765.1 uncultured Planctomycetia bacterium | reverse complement strand
AGGGTGCGTGCAGCATGATTCGGATCAACCTTCTCCCCGAGGAATACCGGCGCAAAGCCAAGACGCCGGTGCGCGTGCTCGGCGCTGTGTGCGCCGGCGTGTGCGTCAATGGACTGCTCGCCGCCTGGTACGGGTGGCTGGCGTTCGGCGTCGGCGCCGAGGTCGCGAGCGAGACTGCCGTGTTGCAGACCGAGCTCGACGGACTCGCGCCGCAGGTGAGCTACTTCCGCGCGCTCGACGCCGAGAAGCGTCGCTTCGCCGGCCGCGAAGAGACGCTCGCAGGCATCACCAAGACGCGCATCAACTGGACCGCCAAGATCGATCAGCTCGTCACCATCGTGAACAACGGCGGTGAAGGGCAGCGCCACTTCGTGTGGCTCGACGACTTGAGCATCCAGCAGGCCTCCGATCCGCGCGCCAAGAGCGCGGGTCAGCTCAAGGCGCAAGGCCACTCCGGCTCGGAGCACTTCGCGCAAGTGGCCAACTTCCTCGACGACCTCGAGGACGAGGCCTTCATGAAGGACTTCCTGCCGCCCGCGCCTCCCGAAGGAACGCAGGCGCAGGTCGACAAGGAGCTCGAGCCCTCCGTGGTGTGGAACTTCCCGCTCAAGCTCGAGCTGAAGAACACCGCTCCGCCCAAGGCGGAGCCCGCCAAGAAGCCGGCGGCGAACCCCGCGCCGACGACTGAGGAAGGGGGCCAGAAGTGAACGAGAAGCGGCTCCTCAAGCTCATCGCCGGTGGCGCGACCCTCGCGCTCGCCGGCCTGGGATGGCTGGTCTGGTCCGAGTACGAAGCCCTCGACTTGGCTCGCGCTCGCGTGACCGAGATCCGCGGCCAGATCGACACCGCGCGCAAGCAGCTGTCGGGTCTGCCGACGTTGGAGAAGGACGTGATCGTGCTGCGCGAAACCGAGCAGGCGATCAAGGAGATCCTCCCCGACGACAAGGACCTGAACAACTTCGTGCGCGACCTGCAGCGTTTCGCTCAGGACACCGAAGTCGCGTTCACGCAGGTCAAGCGCAAGGAACTCGGCGGAGCGCGCAAGGGCGCGGTCGAGACCTTCGAGAAGGTCGCCTACGAGATCTCGCTGGAGTCGGACGCGTTCCAGGCCCTGGCGTTCCTCGATCGCGTCGAATCGCACACGCGCTTCCTGCGCGTGCCGAACGTGGTGCTGACGGCCAGCTCGCGCCGCACGATCGAGGAACTCGGCGTGCCGCGGCACAAGGTCAAGCTCGACATCGAGACCTTCGTCTACAAGCCGCAAGCCGGCGTCGACCCGGTCAAGATCGAAGGCTACGCGCGCAAGCGTGAGCTGCTGCTCGGCGAGATCGCCAAGCGCCGCCAAGCGCTCGCCGTCGAGACCTATCAGTACCGCGGTCCGCGCGGACGGCGCGACCCGTGGGTCGACCCGCGCGTCCCGGTCAGCGACCAGGATCCGTCGATGCTGCCGATCCAGGAGCAGCAGCGCATCGTCGACGAGCTCGTGCAGCGCATGGGCGTGATCAAGCGCACCTTGGAAGAGTGGCGCGAGACCGGCGTGATCGTGCGCAAGATGATGTTGCGCGCCGAACTCGACCAGCTCACGGTCGCGCTCGAGGAAGACGCGCGTCGCATCCAGAGCGAAGGCCTCGTGCGCTTCCCCATGGCGGAGCGCCGCATGCAGGTCGAGGTCGTCGATCAGCTCGTGGCCTGGCGCGACGAAGTGGACAAGGAGCGCGGGCCCGTCGGTCCGAGCCTCGAGTTGCTGCAACAACTCGCTTCGTCCATGGCGCGTCACGTCCAGGGCGGCGAGCCCGGCCTGGCGATCGAAGCCTACAAGTCCATCGAGAATTCGCTGGCCTCGGTCAGCGCGGATCCCGAACGACGCGCGCTCGCGCGGCAGATCGTGGAGACGTTCGAGGACGCCAAGATCCTGCGCGACTTCCAGGCCATCGCCATGCAAATCAGGGGTGTGGCGATCCAGGAAGGTCGCCCTCCGGTTGCGCTCATCAACGGCCGCACGTTGCGTGAAGGCGACGTGCTCGAGGGCGACATGGTGGTTCGCGCCATCCGCTCCGGAGAAATCGAATTCCTGTTCCGCGGCGTCGTCCTCGTCCGCCGCTTCTAGCTGAAGGTCCCCAGTCGTCTTGCGCCCGCATTCAGTCCCGGGCCTACGGAGTTCTAGCGTGATCCATCGAAGCGTTCTCGTCATTGCGGCCGCCCTTCTCGCGGGTGCGCCTTCGGCCCTCGGGCAGTCGGTCGGAAAAGACGCGCGGGTGAACCTGCGCGTCGAGAACCGAGCGCTGGCCGAGATCGTCGACTACATCCGCCAGCAGACCGGGGCCAACCTGGTCGTGCTGCCCGGCGACTACTCGCCGGTCTCGCTCGAGCTGGCGGACGTGCCTTGGCGCGACGCGCTGCAGGTCGCAGCGGAAGCGGCTGGCGGCGTGGTCGAAGAGCGCACCGGAGGCATCCTCGCCATCGAACGACCCGTGCGGGTGCAGTTCGAGTTCGCCGGCGCGGACATCACCGAGGTGATCAACACGATCGCGACGCTCTCGGGCGCGAACATCGTCACCGCGCCCGAGGTCAAGGGCACACTCTCGCTGCGGCTCAACAACGTGCCGTGGCGCGACGCGCTCGACGTGACCGTCAAGACGCTCGGCTTCACGGTGATCGAAGATCGCCGCGGCATCCTGCGCGTGGTGGATCCGGTGACCCTGCAGGCGCAGATGGTCACCAAGAGCTACCAGTTGCGCTACATCCGCCCCTCGAGCCGCTTCCGGCCGAACATCAAGAGCGAGTTCCTGCTCCAGGCGCAGCTTCAGCAGGGCGGCGGCGGCGGCGGCGCTGGCGGCCAGGACATCACCAAGCGCTTCAGCGTGCTCGAGGCGCTCAAGAAGGCGCTCTCGCCCGGCGGTGAGCTGGACTTCATCGAGTCGCAGAACGTGATCATCGTCCGCGACACCGATCAGGTGCACGAGCAGATCCGCGCCGTCATCGACCGGCTCGACATCGAGCCCGCGCAGGTGTTCTGCGACGTGAAGTTCGTCTCGACGCTCAACTCCGACCTGCGCGACATCGGCGTCGACTACGGCGATGCGGGTCCGCGCATCGGCGTCACCGGCGGTCAGGTTCCGACCACGCTGCCGTTCGGCCTGGGCGGAGGCGACTGGGAAGACATCATCGCCGTGAGCCAGCAAGGGCACTCGGCGCCGCTCGCCGACCCGAGCCTCGCTCTCGGCTCGGTGGTCGCGCCCTCGACCATCTTCGGTTCGCTGAACTTCACCGGCGTGGCCGCGACGCTGAAGATGTTGCAGCGCGACACGACCAGCGAAGTCATCCAGGCGCCGAAGCTGATCGCGCTGGACGGCGCCGAGGCGACGATCTTCGTCGGTGAGACGATCCGCTACGCGGAAGCTCGCTCGGAGCAAGGCCAGGCGGGCGGTCTGCAGCTCTCGCTCTCGGAAGCGCAGAACTCGCCGGTCGACGTCGGCTTCCAGTTGCTCGTCGTGCCGCACGTCATCGCGGGCACCAACCAGCTCACGCTGCAAGTGATCCCGAAGGAGACCAGCCTGTCGGGCACCGGTCAGTCGGCGCTCGCGCCGGCGGGCTTCGACGTGTTCACCGTCGGCGCGTCGGGCCTCGAGGGCTCCATCGCGCTGCCGCGCACGCGCTCGTCGACGATCCTCACGAGCATGCTGCTCGAGAGCGGTCAGACCGCGGTCATCGGCGGCCTGACCACCGACACCGACACGCAGACCGACTCGCGCGTGCCGTGGCTGTCGGAGATCCCGATCCTCGGCGAGGCCTTCAAGTACGAGAAGTCCGAGCGCCAGCGCCGCAACCTGCTCGTGTTCATCACGCCGACGATCGTTCACTCGGCTTCGGACACCGAGCGCATCCTGCAGAACGAGTTCTTGCGCCGTCGCTCGCGTCTGGCCGACGAGGTCGATCAGTTGATCTCGCCCGAGACGCGCGCCGCGCTCGACGCCCGCGAGGCGGAGAAGAAGAAGAAGAAGAAGGACTGAGGCCTCCCGCACCGGCGGGACGGCTTCGGCCGACCAGTCCTGTGGACCCGCTCCGCGCACTGCGAGGGGCGGGTCCGCGCCATTTCGAGGCGCCCCGGCGCGCGGCGGCGGGCGGCCGGCCGAGAAAAAAGCGCTCAGGCTTCCAACCGGGGGCGCCGATAGCGCAGCATGGACAGGCCTGCGGCTGGTCCGCCGCTTCAGGGTCGCGCTCGCGGCCCGCGGACGCTCCGGTCGCGCCGCCCATGCAGCTTCGAGCTGCGCCACGTTCGTGGTTGGGCGCCTTCTTTCTCAGCACACCTTGGTCCGGAGTCGAGCGACGCTCGGCCGCGACGCCCGCCTGCGCCCTGCGCAGGCAGCCCTCTCGCGCGCCGCCGGTCGCCGCGCCGCATCTGAGCGCGCCCTAGGCGCGTTCGGGAGGCCGCCCGCGCGACTCGCCGCCCCGGACGAGAGAGCTTTTTCTCATGACCGATCAATTGCCCCCGAGCGCTTTCGAGCACTCGGGCTCGCAGCGCTCCGAACAGGAGCCCTCGAATTCCGGCGCCGCACCCGAGCAGGTTGCAGCGTCCTTCTCCGCCCCCCAAGTCCCGAACTCCGAGCGTCCGCCGTCATCCGGCGATGACGCGACCGAGGAGCAGGCCGCCGATGCTGGCCAAGAGCGTCCGCGCCGACGTCGGCGTGGAGGCCGGGGACGCCGACGCGGAGCCGCAGGCGCGGCATCCGAGTCCGCCGCACCCGAGTCCGCTGGGACTGGCGCCGAAGACGCGGCCGAAGACGAGTCGGCTTCGTCGGCGGAGCCGCGAACGTCGCAGGGCGACGAATCGAGTTCAGCCGATGCGCCCGGCGAGTCCTGGGCCTCCGGTTCGGACGCTGGTGACTCGACGCGCGCTCCTGGCGAGGTCGAACTCGACGCGACGTCCGACTCCAGCAGCACGGATGCGGGCGCTGACTCGGCTGGCGCACGTCGTTCGCGCCGTCGCCGCGGCGGTCGTCGTCGCGGCAGGCGCGGCGCCGGCGGCGCGGGCGAGCCGACCGTCGCTGACGCAGACGCGCACGGCGAGGCCGATGCGGCGCGCGAGCCGACCGATGCAGATGGTGCGGATCACGCGGCGGACGCGCCCGCGCCCGATCTGGACGCTCCCGCGTTCGACGATGACTTCGACATCCCCGCGGCCGCAGCCGCAGGGCCTTCCAATGCGCCGGGCGCTGCGCAGCCTCGCAATGGCGAGGAGTCCCGTTCAGGTCGGCGGCGCGGTCGCCGACGTGGTCGCCGTGGCGGTGGCGCGAGCGAGAATGGCGCTGCCGTCGAATCGGCCGCGAAGCCCAGCGAGCGTCCGGCCGCGACGAAGCCCTCGCGCGAGCCCGCCAAGGCGGGTAGCGCGGAACCGTCAGGCTCCAAGCGTTCGCGCCGCAGTCGCCGTCGCCGCGGCGGCGCCGCCGCGCAGGGACCGGTCGGCGTCGAGTGGATTCCGGGCGAGGAGAACGAGCTGGAGCTCGAGGCCCCCGAGACCGAGCGCGAGGACGAGAGCAGCGCGCCCGCGCGCGACGGACGTGGCGAGCCCAAGGCGGAGGCTGGACGCCGCCGCGGCAAGCGCAAGGAACGCCCCGAAGCCCAGGAGGACTTCGACGTCGACGCCGGCGCGCGCCCCAAGCCGGGTCGCCCGAACATCATCCTGGTCAACGCCGCCGACCGCGAAGAGATCCGCGTCGCCGTCGTCGAAGGCGGGCAGATCGTCGACTTCCAGATGCACGTCAAGCGTCACGAGACGCTGGTGAACGACATCTACCGCGGCAAGGTCGTGAACCTCGAGCCGGCGATCGGCGCCGCGTTCATCGACTTCGGCGAAGGCCGCAACGGCTTTCTGCACACCTCGGACGTGCTGGCCGTGTACGGCGATCCCGACTGGCGGCTGGACAAGCTGCTCACGCACAAGATCGACCCCGAGGAGTGGGACGAGAAGTCGAGTCAACCGCATGTGGCGGCCGAGCTCGGCCAGGCGCAGCGCGACGCGGGCTCGCGGGGAGCTGCGAACGGCGCGCGCAAGCCGCAGGAACTCGCCGACGACTCGGATCACGACGCTGACGAGGACGACGACGCCGACGATGAAGTCGTCGCGAGCGGCGTGGAGTCGGCGGGCGACGAGCCGCACGACGGACTGGACCACGACGAGCTGCACGAGCGCTTGCTCGCGCACCACGACGAGCGCGGCCACGACGAACTCCACGATCACGACCACGACTCGCACGACCACCTCGCGCCGTTCGAGGACCACGCGCACGCACCCGAGGTGCTCGACGCTTCCGAGGGCTTGGAGCTGCTCGAGGTGATCGAGGAGCACGACGCGCCGCCTGCGGACGGCGACGCTTCGAATTCCGCATCGACTTCCGACGAGTCCGAAGACGTCGAGCACGTGGCGAGCCTCCGGGCGCGCACGCCGCTGGCGCGCAGCAGCTCCGACGAGCTCGGTTGGGCCGAGCCGGACGCCGCTCCCGCCGCGCCGGTGTCGACCGCGCCGCAAGCACCCGAAGTCGAAGCGACGGAGGCCGAAGAACGCGCTCCCCAGCGCGCTTCCGCCGGCGGAGATCGAGCGCAGCGCGGCGACGGAGCCCGCAGCGCCGAGGGCGGCCGCTCAGGTCGCGGTGGGCGAGGCGGCCGCGGTTCCCGCGAAGCCGAAGCGCGCCGCCACGGTCGCCCGCGCGCCCGTCCGCGACTGCCGATCACGGACCTGCTCGAGAAGGGTCAGTCCGTGGTGGTCCAGGTCACCAAGGACGCGATCGGCGACAAGGGGCCGACGCTCACGACCTACATCTCGATCCCCGGGCGCTACCTGGTGCTGATGCCTTCGATGTCGCGCACCGGCGTCAGCCGCAAGATCGAGGACGAGAAGGAGCGTCGGCGACTCAAGCGCATCCTCGAGAGCCTCGACGTGCCCGAGGGCATGGGCGTGATCGTGCGCACGGCCGGCACCGGCTGCACGCGCGAGGACCTGCGTCGCGACCTCGACTACCTGATGTTGCTGTGGGACACGTTCGGCAAGCGGCTCAACCTGGGCCGCGGGCCGGCGCCGCTGTACGAAGAGTCGGACGTCGCCATCCGCACCATCCGCGACCTGTTCAACGACCACACCGAAGCGGTGTACGTCGACGACGAGAAGGTCTACCAGCGCGTGCGTGAGTTCATGGAGAAGCTGATCCCCGAGAAGGTGGATCGCGTGCAACTCCACACCGGGCCCAAGCCGCTGTTCCACACCCACAACGTGGAGCAGGACTTCGAGCGCATCTTCGCGCGCCGCATCGACCTCGCCAGCGGCGGTTCGATCGTGCTCGACCAGACCGAAGCGCTGGTCGCGATCGACGTGAACTCGGGCAAGACGCGCTCCGAAGGCTTCGACTTCGAGAACATCGCGCTGCGCACGAACCTCGATGCGGTCAAGGAGATCGCGCGCCAGATCCGCTTGCGCGATCTGGGCGGCATCATCGTCTGCGACTTCATCGACATGCAGCGCAGCTCCAGTCGCCGCCAAGTGGAGCGCGCGTTGCGCGACGCCATGGACTCCGACCGGGCGCGCTCCAAGTTGGGGCGCATCTCGCAGTTCGGGTTGCTCGAGCTGACCCGCCAGCGGTTGGGCCCCGGCCTGTCCAAGATGCTCTTCTCGAACTGCCCGCGCTGCCGCGGCTCGGGTCGCATCCGGACGGTCGAGTCCCGCGTCGGCGCGATCCTGCGCCGGCTCGGGGCCGCGCTGACCCTCAAGGGGTTCCAGAAGGTCGAGCTGCGTGCTGCGCCCGAGGTCGTGGAGCACCTGCGGCGCTACTGCTCCGGGGAGCTGCGCGAGCTGGAGGCCCGGCACGAGCGCCAGATCGAGCTGTTCGCCGCCGTCGACCAACTCGAGGACTCCGTCCTGCGCTATCTGCGCGCCGACGGACGCGAGGTGCGTCCCGGCGGGCGCCGCAAGCGCTGATCAGCCCTCGGACCGGGTGCGAGGCGGGGCGCGCCACAGCGGCGTCCACCGCCTCGTGCGGCGCTCTCCGCGTCGCCGGTCCAGCCAGGCTCTTCCCAGTCCGCGAGCCGGCCGCTATGCTCCTCGCCCCTTTTCGAGGGCCGCACGGCTCCCGAATCGTTCGCTTACCCGTCTCTCCGACCCGCTGTGGAGCGCGCCTCGCGCGCGACCCATCACCAAAGGCCGATCCGTGTACGCCGTCATCAACGACCGCTCCCGACAGTTCAGCGTCCGTCCGGGCGATGAGATCCTGTGCGACCTGGGCCTGGAGGGATCCGAGCCGGCCGCCATCGGCACGAAGGTCACCTTCTCCGATGTCCAGATGATCTCGAACGAAGGCGCGGTCAAGATCGGCGCGCCGTTCCTCGCCGGCGCGAGCGTGACCGGCGAGATCATCGGTCACGAGCGCGGCGACAAGGTGATCGCCTTCCGCTTCAAGCGACGCAAGAACGTGCGCCGCAAGCGCGGACATCGCCAGGACTACGTGCGCGTGAAGATCGCGCAGATCCAGGGCTGAGGCCGAACGCCCGTCTCCCTCGAGTCCAACTCGTACTCGTCCGCACACCCCACAACGCCCGGCGCGCGCAGCAAGCAGCAACGACATGGCACACAAGAAAGGTCAAGGCTCGACCCGCAACGGTCGCGACTCCAACCCCCAGTTCCGAGGCGTGAAGGCCTACGGCGGTGAGACGGTGCGAGCCGGCTCGATCATCGTGCGCCAGTGCGGCACGCGCTTCCACGCCGGGCGGAACGTCGGCGTCGGCAGCGACTTCACGCTGTTCGCGCTCACGGACGGAGTCGTTCGCTTCCAATCCCGTCGGCGCGTGACCGTCGAGCCGGTCAGCGCGAGCTGACGCGCTCCCCAGCTTCCGCTCGACGGCCTGCGCCGCGGCGTCCCGGTGAACGGGCGCCGACGGCGGAGTGGTGTCGAGACGGGATCGACTCGTGTTCGCTGGCTGAGTTCGCGCTGTTCCACTTCTGCGTGTCGAAGCCATGTTTCGCGACGAGTGCGTGATCGACGTGAGGGCCGGCAAGGGCGGCGACGGCGTCGTCTCCTTCTACCGAGAGAAGTTCGTCCAGAAGGGCGGGCCTGACGGCGGTGACGGCGGCCGTGGCGGCAGCGTGGTGCTCGTCACCGACGAGCACGTGAACTCGCTCCTCGAACTCGGTCGCCGCCGCAAGTACGCCGCCGGCGACGGGCAGCCGGGAGGCGCCCGCAACAAGGCGGGGCGCGACGCCGAGGACCTCGTGCTGACGGTGCCGATCGGAACGCAGGTCTTCGACCACGCGCACGGCAACCTGCTCCGCGACCTGACGCGAGCCGGCGAGCGACTGGTGATCGCCGCTGGCGGCGACGGCGGCTTGGGCAACGCTCGCTTCGCGAACTCCGTGCGCCAGACGCCGCGTATCGCGACGCCTGGGCGACCTGGCGAGGCTCGCGTCGTGCGCCTCGAGCTCAAGCTGTTCGCCGAGGTCGGACTCGTCGGATTGCCGAACGCGGGCAAGTCGACGCTGCTCTCCAAGCTCACCGCGGCGACCCCGAAGATCGCCGACTACCCGTTCACGACGCTCTCGCCGAACGTCGGCATCGCGCGCGTCGGCGCCTACGACCAACTCCTGCTGGCGGATTTGCCGGGACTGATCGAGGGCGCTGCGGAAGGCCTCGGGCTCGGCCGACGCTTCCTCAAGCACGTGGAGCGTTGCCGGGTGCTGCTGCAACTCGTCGACGTGTCGCCGGACGCTCCCGTCGATCCGTTCGAGGCCTGGCGCATCGTCGACGCCGAACTCGAGCGCTCCGATCCCGAACTCCACCGCAAGCCGCGCGTGGTCGTGGCCAGCAAGTGCGAGAGCGACGAAGCGCGCGAGCGCGCCGTGGAACTCGAGCAGCGCCTGGGCGCTGCGCTGGGTGGCGCGGGCGAGTCGGTGCAGATTTCCCGCATCTCGGCCGCGCGCGGGGAGGGGCTGAGCGCGCTCCTGGCCCGCGCCCATGCGCTCGCCCGACGCCCCGAGGAACTCAAGACGGGACCCGACGGGGACCGATGACTCCCGCTGAGTGGCGCGCCGCGCAGGCGGTCGAGGCGCCCGGGACTCATCGAAGTGACCAATTCCAGTCCGCAGTCTCCGCTGGGCAAGGATCCGTCCTCGCAGCAGCGCATGTCGCGCCCCGCGCGCGAGCCCGCTCCGTGGGAGACCGTGCGTCGCGAGTCCGCGCCTCCGACGCGCATTCCGCTCAAGCCCACTGAGGAGCCTGCGCCCGCGCCTGCGACGCCTGCGCCCACCGCTCCTCCGGCGGCCGCGCCCGCGGGCCGTTCGCTCTCCCTCTCGTCGCCGCAGCGCGAGACAACTCAGCCGGGCGCGCCTGCGAAGGCTGCGCCGCCCGAGCCGCCGCCTTCCACGCCGTCGACGCCGATCGTCTCGCAAGCCGAGCTGGACTCGGCCCTGGCGCCCGCGCAGCCGCTGCGCGCCGCGAACTCCGAGATCGTCGATCCGGCCGAGGCCAATCGCATCGCGACCATGTCGCCGCGACACAAGGTCGAGGCCTGGCTCGCGGTGATGATGAAGACCGGCGCCAGCGACCTGATCCTGCGCGCCGGCGGACGACCGTCGACGCGAGTCGACGGACGCATCGGCTTCTTGCCGGGCCGCGTGCCCGCGGCTGGCGCGCTGCTCGAAGTGCTCGAAGGCGTGATCGGGCGCGACCGCATGGACATCTGGCGCGCCACCGGCTCGGCCGACGCGGCGCTGCAGCTCGACGGCCTCGGCCGCTTCCGCATCAACGCCTACAAGCAGATGGGGGAGCCGGCTGTCGTGATGCGCCGCATCTCGGAGAAGGCCCCGGTGCTGACCGAGCTCGAGCTCCCGATCGCGGACCTCACGAAGATCGCCATGCGCAAGCGCGGCTTGATCCTCGTCACCGGCATCGCGGGCTCGGGCAAGTCGACCACGCTGGCGGCCATGATCCAGCACATGAACGAGAACGCCGAGCGGCACGTGGTGACGCTCGAAGATCCCGTCGAAGTGCTGTTCAGCGAGCAGCGCTGCGTGATCAGCCAACGCGAAGTCGGAATCGACTGCGGGAGCTTCCACGAAGGTCTGCGGCACGCGCTGCGCCAGAGCCCCGACGTGATCCTGATCGGCGAAATGCGCGATCGCGAGACCGTCAGCGCGGCGCTCGACGCGGCCGAGACGGGCCACCTCGTGATGAGCACGCTGCACACCGTCAACTCGGCGCAGACGCTCGATCGCATCCTGGGGTTCTTCCCCGCGGAGCAGCACAGTCAGGTCCGGACGCGGCTTTCGGACAACCTCGCGGGGGTGCTGTCGCAGCGACTCATCCCGCGCGCCTCGGGCAAGGGCATGGTCCCGGCGTTCGAGCTGCTCACCCAGAACCCGCGGGTTCGCGAGCTGATCGAGAAGGGTGAGACCGGCGAGCTGATGCGCACGATCGAGCAGGGCCTGACCCCCGGATTGATCTCGTTCAACCAGTCGCTCAAGCGTCTGGTGACGGCCAAGCTGGTGGAGTTGAAAGATGCCCTGGCTGCGAGCGACCGTCCGGAGGAGTTGGTCCTCTCGCTCCGCGGCATCACCTCGAGCTCCGGTCGGCGGGGCGGCGAGGGCGGCGCGCCCGCCGCCGGCTGAGCGCACTCGGGCGCGCCCCCGGGATTGCGGGAAGATCTCGCCGACACGGGCGTCTCGACGACGAGCTGGGTCCTGTGCGGTTGGATAGAGCGCACGGGAGCGGCTAGCATCCCCGAGGTCACCGCATGAATACCGCCGCCGCCAAGACTCTGGTTTGGACCGCCGCCGCGGTGTTGGGCGCCGGACTGGTCGCCCACGTCGCCTGGTTCCTCGCGCACCGCGTCGAGTTCCAGGCGCAGGTCTCGCGCGAGACGATGGAGCAGCGCCTCAACGACGTTCGCGAGATCCCCCAGCGCGTGCAGAACGTGGTCGGGTACGACCTGGTGAAGCGCGGGGTGGGCCGGGAACTCGACTGGAGCGGCAAGCCGCCGCCGCCGCCGCCGGCCAAGGTCGAGCCGGAGTCCCCGACCGCCACCAAGGTGCGCGATCCCCTCGACAAGTACGTGACGGTTCGAGCGGTCAAGGTCGACGCGTACGACGAGAGCTCGAGTGACGTGCTCATCAAGTACAAGCCCGACGCTCGCGTGACGCTGCCGGCGACCGTGCTCGACGGCACCGTGATCAAGCACGTCGGCGACCGGCTGGACGGAGACATCCTCGGCCAGGTCAAGGTCGTCGCGATCCTTCCCGACGGCGTCAAGTTCAGCTTCATCAACGATCCCCAGCGGCCGCACGAACTCGTCCGACCCGAGGAGTACTCGCTGGGCAGCAGGTTCCGCGTGTTGGCCGACGGCGAGGCGGAGCCCGCGCCCTCGAGCAGCGTGTCGAGCATCCCGCGTCGGACGGACAACACGCCGCTCGAGCGCACGACCCCGATCAGCCCCAACCGCTATCGCATCGGCGTCGAGGACGCGCGCGAGATCAACGAGCGCTACGCCGAGATCGTCACCGAGGAGGTCGGAACCCGACGCTACCGTGACCCCGTCACGCGCCAGCCCGCAGGGATCGAAGTGACCACGGTGAAGCCGGGCTCGATCGCATCGCGCCACGGCGTCCAGCAGGGCGACGTCATCAAGTCGATCAACGGCCACCCCGTGACGAGCGAGGCCGAGGCGATCCAGTTCGTGAAGCAGAACAAGGACAACTACGACGTGTGGGAGGTCGAGGTGTGGAACCGCGGCCAGACTCGCACGATCACGTACTATCCGCCGAAGAACTAGGCTCGGCGCCCCGCGAGCCGCTGAGCTCGTGATCGGACCGACGCCGCGCTGCGCCCTGGGCGAGCATCGGGTGAACGACGGGACGAGCAAGAGCGCCAGCTGTCGAGCGACCGTCACCCGCGGCACGAGTTCCGACGCAGCACGAGTGACATGACCCTGGCGCTCTGGACGCTCGATGTCGGCAACAGCAGCGCGAAGCTGCGTGCTTGGGAGGCCACGAGCAACGCGGACGGGCGCGTGTCGCTGCGCCGCGTCGATGGGCCCGCTGCGCTTTCGAAGTCGATCCCCCTGGCGGACGCTCGCGCTGCGCTCGAACTCGCGTTGGAGGCGCGCACGCGGAACAACGCGCCGCTCGTGGTGGCGCTCTCGTGCGTCGCATCCGTGGCGCTCGAACAGGAGCTCGCCACGTGGCTGAGCCAGCGCGGCGAGGTCGAAGCCCTCGTCAACCCCGACAGTGGCCTCGTGAACGAAGCGCTGCCGCCGCAGTCGGTCGGTCGCGATCGCCTGTACGCCGCTCGCGGCGCGTTCGAGCGCGTCGGATCGTCGTCGATCGTCATCGACGCAGGCAGCGCCATGACCGTCGATCTGCTGCTCGTGGATGTTGGCGGCGGACGCGCGACGGCGCGCTTCGCCGGCGGCGCGATCGCCCCAGGTCCTGCGCTGCTCGCTCGCGCTCTGCACGAGCACACCGCGAGGCTCCCGCTCGTCGAGACGCGCTCAGGTGCGTCGGCGCTCGGTCGCAACACGACTGCGGCGATCGAAGCGGGCGTGTTCCACGGCCTGCGCGGCGCAGCGCGGGAACTGGTCCAACGCCTCGCGTCCGAATGCGCAGGCGCGCCGCTCGAGTTGGTGATCACGGGCGGCGCGGCGTCATGGCTGCTCGAGCCCGAGCTGTTCGTCGGAAGGTCTCCGATCCACGAGCCTGATCTCGTTCATCTCGGACTCGCGCACGCCGCGTTGGACGCGCGCGCCGCCAACTCGTCGCCAAGGGGCGATGCGTGACGGTGACGCTGCTGACTTCGCCGGGCGCTGGCGCCGTCGCGGTGCTCGAGTTTCGCGGCCCGGGCGC
The DNA here is from genome assembly GCA_938003765.1 of uncultured Planctomycetia bacterium. Taxonomy (GTDB): domain Bacteria; phylum Planctomycetota; class UBA1135; order UBA1135; genus WYBT01. The sequence goes on along the minus strand of CALKYE010000297.1, from coordinate 34,019 downwards.
GCGCGCGGAGGTTGAGGCGCTCTGTCCGCAAGTCGCGCGAGCTCCGCTGGGGGCGCTGCGGCGCGCGCGGCTGGAACTCGCGGGCGAACTGCTGGACGAGGTGTTGGTGTGGATCGCGAGCGACGAACTGGTCGAGGTGCATCTGCACGGCAGTCAAGCGCTCGTCGGGCGCGTGCTCGCCAAGTTCGCTGACAACTCGGACGCGGCGCCGAACTCCAACGCGCTCGAGTCCGCTGCCGCGCAGCTCCTGGCGAGCGCGTCGTCGGAACCCGCGGCGCGGTTGCTGCTCGACCAGGTCGAGGGGGCGCTGCGACGCGAGCTCGAACTCATCGTTGCGTCGACGCGCGACGTGGCGCTCGAGCGACTGCGGCGACTGGTCGCGACGGGCGAGCTCGCCGCGCGCTGCATCAACCCTCCGCGGGTCGCGCTCGTCGGCCCGGTGAACGCCGGGAAGTCGACGCTGTTCAACGCGCTCGTCGGTGCGCGCCGCGCGATCGTCAGCGCGCTGCCCGGTGCGACGCGAGACGTGCTGTGCGCGCCGGCGCGGCTGGGCGAGTGGCCGATCGAGGTCTTGGACACCGCGGGCGAGAGAGAGCTCGATCCGGCAGGCGCGAGCGCGGCGTTGGAACTCGCGGGACAAGCGCTCGGTCGTCGCGCTCAGGCAGGGGCTGACTGGATCGTGCGTCTGTGGCCCGGCGATGGGCCGCCGCCTCCGGAGCGAGGAGAGTCGCCGCCGCGCCGCGAGGCTTGGATCGAGAGCCGCGCTGATCTCGCGACCTCCCCGTTGCCGCGCTGCGCTGCGCGACTGTCGGCGGCGGGGGATCCCCACGGGGCGGTGGAGACGCTGGCGCGGCTGTATCGGCGCGAGTTCTCGCTGCCAGAGTCTCCCTGGAGCGCTCCGACTGCGGCGCCGTTCGACGTGCGCTCGCGGGACGCTGTGCGCGCTGCGCTGTCCGCAGCAGAGCGGGACGACTCGCACGACTGGCGGCGCGCGCTCCGTGAACTGCTCGACGATTGAAGCGCGCAGGCTCGACCGCTAGGCTCCCGCCTTCGATCGAGGCGCGCGCTACCAGTCCAAGCGCCGGCGCTTCGAACGAAATGAGCTCGGTTCACCGCCACCTGGTCTCCATCGACGACCTCTCGCTGGCCGAGATCAAGTCGCTGTTCGAGCACGCCCGCTCCTTCGCGGCCGACCTGCGGGGCTTCGCCTCCCTCTGCCCCGGGTTAATCTCGGCGAGCCTGTTCTACGAGCCTTCGACGCGCACGCGGCTCTCGTTCGAGTCGGCGATGCTGCGCCTGGGCGGCGGGGTGCTCACCGCGGCTGACATGCGCGCGACGTCGGCGAGCAAGGGCGAGTCGCTCGCCGACACCGTGCGCGTGGTGAGCGGCTCCTACGCCGACGTGATCGTCCTGCGTCACGCGAGCGAAGGCGCGGCGCGCCTGGCTTCGCAGTACTCGGCCGTGCCCGTCGTCAACGCCGGCGACGGCAGCCACGAGCACCCGACACAGACGTTGTGCGACCTCTACAACCTGTGGATCGAGCGCGGGCGCATCGAGGGCATCAACGTCGTCCTGGCGGGGGATCTGCGCTACAGCCGCACGATCCACTCCTTCGTTTACGCGCTCGCGCGCTTCGGGGCCAACATCGTGTGCGTGCCCCAGCCTGGGTTCGAACTGCCCGCGTACGTCGTTCAGCGCCTGCGCGAGGAGTTCGCCGTGGAGCCCGTGCGCGCGGATGCGACGCGCCTGGGCGACCTCGCGCAGTCGAGCGACGCGGTCTACCTGACGCCGCAGAAGCCCCACCAGCTCAGCCTCTTCACCGACGGCGGCAAGGGGCTCGCCGTGGGGCGCGTCGACGCGCTCTACATGACGCGGCCGCAGACAGAGCGCTTCACCGACCAGGACCTCCCGATCCAGAAGTATCAGCAGCTCTCGCGCCGCGAGATGGCCGCTGACGCGCTGCGCGATGCGGTGGTCATGCACCCGCTGCCGCGGCGCGAGGAGATCCAGCCGGACATGGACGAGGACCCGCGCAGCATCTACTTCAAGCAAGCTGCGCGCGGGGTTCCGATCCGGATGGCGATCCTGGCGTTCCTGCTGGGCAGGATCCAACTCGACGCGCCGCCGCACGAGTTCGACGCGCGGCTCTTCCCGGCGCCGCCAGGGATCAACCCGTGCCGCAATCCGACGTGCATCTCGAGGACCGAGACGCGTCACGTGGGCGCGCTCTACCGTCTGGCCGCGCGCTTCCCGATCCGCGCGCACTGCGGGTACTGCTCTCACGAGATCGTTGCGCCGTTGGTGGGCTGCACCACCACGCGCCACTTCCACGCTCACGACTCCGCCTCCGCGCGCCGTATCCGGCCGGACCACATGGTCTTCTTCGCGAACGAGGCCGAAGCGCTGGCTGCGCAGTACGAGCCGGCCGCGCGAGTCGGGATTCCGGGCGTCTGAGCTCTGACCAGGCCGCCGACGCGGGCCTGCGCCATCCGAGTCGGCGTGTGCGGAAGCGCACCGTCGGACCCCGTTCCTCGTGCGATCCTCTCGCGCGGCCGCCGTCCCGGCCCGCATCGCGCGCCGGAGCGACGCCCGCCCGAGGTGACGTAAATGTTCCCTTCTTAGGGTCTTATGACGTGGCGTGGCGTTGGGGGAGGCGCGCGGGAATGTCGGCACAGGGTTTGAGTTCCTGTCACAGCCAACCGCTCTTTTTCACCCGCCAGCTGCTTGCCGCACACCGAGCGCGTCTTCCGACAGCGCTCGTCGACGTGTCCGCTCCGGACCGCGGCCGAGCCACCTTGTACGGGTCGCTCGAGTCGCGCCGCGCACCTCGCGACGCTCCTCGCGCCATTGGCGCGCGTGGACGAGCGCGACGGACACCCTGCGGGAGCAGCGCGCGTGCAAGAATTGTCGGCCGCGCGCAAGCCGCGCGAGGCCGCCCTCTATATCATCCGCCGCGGCGCGTCCGCGGCGCCCGCTGCCGACGCTCCTCACGTCCCGGACCCACTCAACCATGACACGTTCCCTCGAGCCGCAATCGAACCGAGCTCCCCTCCGAGCGCGGGTTGTCGCGCCCACGCGCAACGCACCGAACGCAGGTGAATCGACCCTCTGCGCAGAGCGCGGAGCGGGGGCCAGCTGGGGGGCAGCCGCGCTGACGGGGGCGCTGGCGCTGTTCCTGGGGGCCTGCTCTGGCGGTGGTGGCGCCGCAGCCCCGGACGCCATCCCGACGGGTTCGATCGCCCTTCACCCCGACAGCAATCCGCAGGCGCCGACGTACTTCATCGGCGAGGACCCGAGCGAGGGCGCGGCGAGCAGCGTGCAGCTCCTCGATACGTACTGGGGACGGCTCGTCGAGGTGTACGACCTCAGCGGGACCACGCCGGTGTTTTCCAACTTCGTGGTCGACGACCAGATCACGGGTGACGGGCTCAACTATGTGCTCGAGCGCGACCCGCTCACCGACGTCGAGCGCATCCGCATCCTGCACCCCCAGGACACCCCTGAGTTCTACAGCGCGGTGATCGGCCTGGAATCCAACCTCCAGGTGATGCTCAAGAAGAGTGACGCGCCGACGGAGCTCCCTCCGTTCACCGCAGTCGCCCGCAACGCCGCCCTGGTGTTGAAGTTCAACGACCTGCTCGACCCCTCGACCATCTCGCCGGAGACGCTCCGGCTCCTCACGGGTTACGCGCCCACCCTGCCGTTCGAAGCGCGCATCTTCCCTGACCCCAGTCACGGAAATCTGTCGGGAGGCGTCTTCTACTCCACGCGCGTGATCGTGGACTTCACGGTCTCGGAACTGGAGGCCACGGGCACCAGCTTCACCTTGAACGCACTCGGCTTGCCTCCGGCGCTGAGCGTCACGCAGCCGAACGTGCTGCTGCGCATCCCGACGCAGGAAAGCCCCGCCAATCAGCAGTTCCGCGTGCTGCGGGCGCTGGGTGGTCGCGCGGTGGCGTTCACCAACAATGGTCCCAGCGACCCGCTCTCGCCCACGCTGGATGTGCTGCGCGCGTTCCGCTCCGGCGGCGCCGCAGACATCACCGGCGACGCGAACAACGGATTCTTGATCGACAACGCCCCGCCGGTCGTCATCGGCCAGCAGTCGATCTTCCTGCTCAACACGGTCAACTTCACGACGGGCTTGAATCAGCCGGCGTCGATCCGCTTCCAGACGGTCAGCTGCTCGTACATCCCGCAACTGGGCGACGTGATCGACGTCAACGGCGTCCGCATGCGCGTTGTTCAGCCCGCGACCGGCTCGCCGAACAACGGAGTCGTCGGACCGATGACCGTCCGTCCGCTGTGCGAGTCCTGCGATCCGCCGGTGGTGATCGTGAACACCACCAATCCGCCGGCGGGGACCATCCGCGCGCCGTACCGCCCGCAGCCGGGCAGCACGCCCGACCCGCTGTATCCCACGTGCTTCGTGAAGTTCCTGCCGGCGCCTGCGGTGCCGCCTGCCACAGGGATCGCACCCAACGCGACGATCTCGATCTCGTTCAGCGAGCCGATCGACCCGGTGACGATGCGTCCGTTCGACACGATGATCGTCGAGTACGGCAACAACGCGATCACCAACAACCCGATGTACAAGTCGGTGGTTGGCAACGTCGTTCCGTCGTCGGATCGCCGCACGTACACGTTCCAGCCGTCGCTTCCGCTGCGAAAGGTGGCGCCGGGCGGCTCGCCCGATGGCTACGAGCTGAAGCTGGCTTCGACGACCGCTCCGATTCGCGACCTCGCGGGCAATGCGCTGGTGAGTCAGCTTCCCACCGCGCCGTTCACTCTCGCTACTAGCGGCCCCACGATCGACAGCGCCGGCGTTCGTCTGAAGTTCTCGTCGCTCGACGAGGACTCGGACGGCGCGCCTGAAGTGCGCGGTCAGTTCCTCTACGACATCCAACGCGAGGCGATTCGGCCTCGCTCCGTCCAGCGCTTCTCGGCGGTCGTCGACCGCACCGTTCCGTCGGTCGGCGCGATGGTCGACCTCCCGCAGTTCAACATCCAGACGCCGCTGTCCAACAACGGCAGCCGCCTCATGCGGGTGTGGCGCTACCACGACGTCGCTGGCTTCGGCTTGCTCGACGAGGCCACCCACAACCTGGACCTCGAGGGTCTGTGGTGGGAGCCCTTCGGTGGCACGCTGCAGGTCGACAACTTCCCGGAGTTCTCGGTCGGGGTGTCGCACTCGAAGTACCTTCCCGACGAGAACCTCGACACGGGCCTGTTGCCTCAGTTCATCAACTCGGGTCTCGAGCGGACGTTCGACAACAACCTGCTCGACAAGGCCAACGATCCGATGACGATCATGGCCCCGCGCGCGCTGGGTTATCAGGTCAACCCGACGGACGTCTCGACGTCGAGTTCGGGCAACGCGATCGCGCCGTTCCCGGTCAACCGCGGGATTCCGCAGAGCCAGTTCACCTACTGGACCTGGCGCGACACGTCCAAGCTGGCTGTGGCCGGTCCCTCCGGCGCAGGCGCCGACACGGCTCGCATCGCGGGCATCCTCGGGGCGACTGCCACGAACAAGGGCTTCTATCCCGTCGGCAAGGTGCCGACCATCGGTCTTCCGCTGCTGACCGAGATCCGCACCTACCCCGACGCCCTGTCGACCGGACAGAACGGCTTCCGCATCGCGATCGCCATCAACTCGTCGGCTCGGCCCTACTTCCGCGTCTTCTCGACCGGCGGTGTTCACCCGACCACCGGCAAGGTCACGACGGTTCAGCCTGACTCCAGCGCCTCTGCGGCGGGTGGCATCAATCCGAACACCGGCAACCCGACGTTCTGGGGCGACAACACCTTCTACTACGGGCAGGCGGACTTCGTCGTGCGCATCAGCCGCGTGCAGACGATCTGGTTCGACACGCAGGCGCCTGGCACGATCTTCTCCGACCCGGTTGTGGAGCCTGGCGTTGACGCCATCCCGACGGGCACGCAGGTCATCGTCGCATTCCGCGGCGCCACCGGATTCAATCCCGCTCCGCCGGCCGGGCAGTTCCCGTTCGCCAGCGCGGCCAACATGGACGCCTACGGCAACCTCTACACCTCCGCGCAGCTCAATGCGCTCGGAATCACCGCCACGGCCGTCGCGCCGATCTTCAGCCCGGTTGGCTCGGACTCTTGGAAGAGCGCGGCGACCGGGATCAACGGGGCGCGCTACTTCCAGGCGCGCGTCACGTTCCTGTGCAACCCCCTGACGGGTCTCGCTCCGGATCTCTCGTCGATCGGGTTCGCGTTCCGTCGCTGATGACCATCGCGTCGCTGCGAGGGACCTCCCGCAGCGGCGCGTCCGTTCAGACTCTCACGTGTACAGCCCCGAGCGCTGACTTGCTCTCGGTAGCACTGCATCCATCTCACAACTAGCTCAGCCCGCTCAACTGGGACCGTGCCGCGCGTCGGCGCCGTCCTGGCGGGCACGAATCACCCGACCTCCAATCTCTCAAGGCAACCATGCAACGCGGTCTCCGTCGGCTCACAACGTCCAGCGGTCTGGCAGCCCTGATGGCTGCGGCTTTCGTGTCCTGCAGCGGCGGCGGCAGCAGCGGGGACTTCCAGGTGACGTTCATCAACATGCAGAACGGTCAGCCTTGGCAGATCAACAAGCCAATCAAGGTGACCTTCAGCAAGCCGGTGGACCCGCTGAGCGTGAACCTGAACACGTTCAACGTGAGGCAGGTCGGCGGCGGCCCCGCAGCGGGCGAGTTCTACTTCGAGAATGATCGGAAGACGATCGTCTTCCAGCCGCTGTGCCCGACGCGAGACGACCTGTCGGATGCGGGGTTGCGCGCGGGGACCAATCCCGCGAACAACGACCTTCCGTACTCCTACGAGCTGAGCATCGTCGGCGCCGACGAGAACTCCGCGCTCCCGCTGAAGTCGTCGAGTGGTGAGGGCCTGGCGCTGAGCCAGTCTCGCAACTTCCAGACGCCGACGTCGCTGAACCCGCTGAACCTCTACCTCGACGCTCAGATCGGGCCGCCGACGCCGCTGATCCTCGGCGAGACGCTGCCCCAGCGCGTCCAGAACATCCTCGCCAACGATCCGAGCATCACGCAGGAGCAGACCTACTGCTACCTGGAAGTGGGTGGCCCGACCGGCACGCGTCACTTCTTCGAGCGCCAAGGAAACGGCTCGATCGCGCTCGTTCCGCCGATCACGCTTCCGTTGAACAAGCTCTCCGACGCGGCCTCGCGCGTCGAGCTCGTGCTCAACTTCGATCAACCGGTCAATCCCGCGGCCACGAACATCTCCTCCAACCGCCTGCGTTGGGAGTTCGCTGACAACTCCGGCGCGAGCACGGCTTGGTTGCCGATCGCGACCGAGGTGGTCCTGGAGCGCAATTGCAGCCAGATCGGCGCACGTGTCCGGATCCGGCCGCTCGCGGCGCTTCCGCCCTCGACCGACCTGCGCGCTGTGGTCACGCCCGAGTTCATCGACCTGATCGGCGAGAACAACCCGAACGAGCGCAGCGACTTCGCCATCGCCTCGACCGAGGCGTTCCCGGTCCAACCGGCGCTGCTCGCGGACCACGTCTTGGAGCGCTTCGATACGACCACGAACGAAGACACGACGACGTCGTTCTCCGAGCCGCGCGCCGAGTGGGGCGCCAACGGCGAACTGCGCGCGCGGTTCTCGTTCACCGGAACCGGCGGTCCGAACGGGGCCTTCGACTGGTACATCGCGGCCGGCCAGGACGTGATCTTCAACACCACGAACACCACGATCACCGGCGGTGTTCTGTCGATCGCCTACGACCCCAACTTCCCGAACAACCCCTCGAGCCTGCCCACTGCGAGCTTCCTGCCGACCGGCAGCCTGACCGTGGTCGGCGGCATCGTCGACGTCCGCAACTTCTATATCGAGGAGGGCGGCACGCTGAAGATCGAGGGTCCGAACCCGTTCGTGCTCCTCGCGTCGGGCGACGTGTGGATTCGCGGCCAGGTGATCGCGTCGGGCAACAGCAACCTGGGTGTGAACACCCTGAACACCACCAACATCCCCGAGCCTGGCGCTCCCGGTCACGCTGGCGGCGGTCGCGGCGGCACGGGCAGCCCGTTGACCACGGCGTCCACGCCTCGCGGCGGTAACGGATTCGGCGCGTTCAACGTCGCCGACGCGGGTGGCCAGGGTGGTGAGACCGGCTGGTCGGCTAACGCCACGATCGAGCGCCGTCGCGGCGCCGGTGGCGGTGGCGGTCGGCTCGGGCCCGACGTCAATTGGCTCGGGCCTGGGAATCCGCCGGCGCCGGGTGGAGCGTTCGAGCAACGTCGAATTGGCTACGACGCTGAGCCGGGTTTCGATCGCGGATCTCTGCCGACCGACGTCGCCGACAACGGTGCGATCACGGGCGATCCCGGCCCGTTCGGTGGAGCGGTCGGACGCGCGCCGTTCATCGACCCGGACTCGAGCAACGACTTCTTCGGGGTTCAGTTCAACGATGACACCGGCGCCATCACGATCGGAGAGTTGACTCGTCCCTGGGCCGGCGCTGGCGGCGGTGCGGGCGGCGACGCTTCGTTCGTCCCCGGCGGATCGTTCCCCGGACCCTGGGTCGCCTCCGGTGACGAGAAGGGTTCTGGCGGCGCCGGCGGCGGCGGGTCTGTCCACATTCTCGCCCTCGGCAGCATTCTGTTCGGTCAGAACGGACGCATGCTCGTCCGCGGCGGCGTGGGTGGCGGCGGCGAGAACACGTCGTTCCTCAACCGAGTCGGCGGCGGTTCGGGTGGCGGCTCCGGCGGCCACGTGGTCCTGCAGTGCGCGGGCAAGGTTGACTTCCGCGCGAAGCCGGCCGTCGATCTGAACGATCCGTCGACTACGCAACCCAACTCCGCGGCCAACAACTGGGCGATCAATGCGCTCGGCGGTCAGGGTGGCGCAGGCAAGGGTGACCTCGGCGGCGGCATCCAGAGCCCGACCGGCCAACGCGAAACCGCGGCGACCAACGACGGCTGCCCGACGAACTACCCGACGTCTGGCTCGAACGCGTGCCGTTCGCTGGTGCAGGGCGCCGGCGGTGACGGTGGTCCCGGCATCATTCAACTCCACACCTCCAACGGAGAAGTTGGCTCGCTCTCGTCCAACGACGTGCTCGTCGCCAACGGCGTCTCACTCGACCGCCTCTGCGCACCTCCGCCGCTCTGCCCGCAGGGCGCGAACGGCCCCGTCGGCCAGGCGTGCCACATGATCCCGACCTTCGGGCGCACTTCTCGCGCGCTCTCCGGTTGGATCGCCCTCGGCGACGGCGGATTCGATTCGGCGACTGGCGCGTATCGAGACGTTGAGTTCGAGTTCGGCGGCGTCAACACGACCACCGGCGCGGTGCTCACCACCGCTGGAGTTGTTGATCTCGAGGCCGCGCTGCTCTCGACCCCGACGATCAACCTGGGAGGCAACACGGTCCCGTACATCACGGTTCCGAGCGGCAACGACCCTGGCGGCCGCACGCTGGTGATCAGCGGCGCTCCGCTCGTCGGAACCGACGAGGAAGCACTCCTCGCGAACCCGGCGCTCTTCGAGTCGTACCAGATCCAGTTGGCGGACGGCGTCAACTCGCGTCGGTACGACGTGGTCAGCGCCTCGTACGACTCGAATACGCAGCGTCTGACGCTGGTCGTCGATGGCGACGGTCCGTCACTGCTGTCCTTCCCCGGGTTGACGACTCAGACCGACGTCTCGGTCCATCGGGCCTTCTTCCGGATCTTCAGCAGCGGCAACGCAGACGCGTTGCCGGCGCCCGCCGCGGTTCAGATTCGCCTCCAGGCGACCGAGTCCGACCCGCTGACGGGGCTTCCGGATCCGACTGCCGTCACGGCGCTGACCGCGGACGTCGCGTCGCTCAACACGGTGGGCAACGGCGAACTCCGGTTCGTTCGCTTCGAGGTCCTCTTCGACATCGGCCCCCTCACCTCTGGCCAGGCGGACAATCCGATCCCGGCGCTGAAGTTCTTCCGCCTGCCGTTCCTGTACCGCTAGTCGCCGCACGCGCGGCCCGTGCCGCGGTGACCATCGAGATCTCATCAGCCACATGCAGTCCCTCTTCTCAGCGCAGTTCCGTTCCACAGCGTGCGCAGTCGTCGCCTGCCTGGTTTTCGGCGCGAGCGCGTGTGACCGGCAGAGCCAGTCGCTTGGATCCCAGTTGCCGGTGGGTTCGATTCAGAACCAACCGGGCGGAACGCTGAAGTTCGTCGTCGACGCGAGTTCGAACGGGCAGGCCCCCGCGCTGCGGCTCTTGCGCGCAGAGTGGGGACGCCTGGTCGACGTGTACGACTACAACGCGTTGACGCAGACCCGCACGCGCATCTTCGCCGACTTCCTCGTCGGACCGGACATCGCCACCGATGGCCTCAACTACGTGTTGGAGCGTCTGCCGGGGACTGGTCGCGAACTGCTGGTGATTCAGCACCCGTACGGGTCGGTCGGCTTCGATACCGCCTACCAGGCTCTCGACGACGCGCTGCAGTCGTTCATCGTGAAGGGGCTCGCCGTCAACGAACTGCCGCCGTTCACCGCGGCGCCGCGCAACTCGGCGCTCCGCTTGGTGTTCGACGACCTGCTCGATCCGGCGACGGTCAGCGCTGAGACGATCCAACTCGCAGTCGGCTATCCGCCGACCAACGAGCAGGGCGCGCGAGTGTTCGCGGACCCCAACTATGGCGATCTCGTCGGCGGGGCGTTCCGTTCGACGCGCGTCGTCGTCGACCTGACGGTCTCTCAGGATGAGGCCGCCTCGCTGGGACTCCCGGTGAACTCGGTCGGTCTGCCGGAGGCCGTTACGCCGAACCAGGCCAATGCGGTGCTCCGCATCCCGACGCGACCGGTTCCCGGTGTCCTCGTCGCTTCGCTCTCGAACCTCAGCGGTTCGACCGTGGGCTTCACGGGGAATGGCGCGACCGATCCCACCGCACCCACGTTGGACATCGTGCGCGCGTTCCGATCCGGCGGACGCACCAGCGTCACGCTGGACCCGAACAACGGCTTCCTGCCGGACCCGACCGCGCCGTCGATCGTGAGTTCGCAGCCGATCTCACTTCAGAGCGTGGCGGCGCTGGGTGACGACTACTTGTTCGACGCGGTGTTCCAAACTCCGGCGTGCGCGCTTCAGCCGCGCCAGGGCGACATCATCGCGCTCTCCAACGGGATCTACCTGCGGCTCCTGCTCGACGGCCCTGCTCCCGTTGGCAACGTAGCCAGCGGTCTGATCGGGGAGCTGATCGATCAGGTGTTCCCCGGCGTCTCCGTCTCTGAGGGCGCTGTGGCGCAGTACCGCCAGCGTTGGACCGGCTCGAGCGATCAGTCCAGCCGCCCTGGCTGCTGGGTCACGATCCTGCCCGCGCCCGCGACGCCACCGGCGGCCGGATTGGCCACGGGGTCGACGTTCACGATTCAGTTCAGTGAGCCGATCAACCCGGCGTCGGTCAGCGGCTTCGACAGCTTCCAACTCCAGTACGGTTTCCCCACCGACGGCGTCATCCAGAGCCGAGTCGTCGGCACCGTGACCGCGTCGTCGGACCTCACCCGCTACACGTTCCAGCCGCGCCTGCCGTTGCGCCACGCGACCGCGCAGACCGAGACCTATCGCCTGTCGATCGGGGTCGGAACCGACGGCGTCCTCGACCTCTCGGGCAATGCTCTCGACACGACCCTGCGCGATGGACTCGGTGCGCTTCCGGCGTTCCAGATCGCCGCGACGCAGGTCCCGATCGAGAGCCGCAGCGTCTCACTGCAGTTCTCATCGACCGACGAAGACGCCTTGCCGACGGATCCTCCGGGCGCGCCCGAGTTCCGCGGTCAGTTGATCTACGACCTGCTCAACTCGCGCATTCGCCCGCGTTCCGTCGCGCGCGTCAGCGGAGTGTTCGAGTCACAGACACCTTCTGCGCAGCGCATGCCCGGTCCGGACGTGATCGCGCGTCCTCCGCTGCTGCAGCCCAACGGCAGCATCATCGGCATCGCCATGAACCCGTTGACGCGCTTGGGCGCTCGAACGATGACGGTTTGGCGCTACCTGGACATGGGCATGAGCGTCGCCATCGACTGGGATGCGCCTACGCAGTCGTTTGACGACGACACCTTCAATCTCGACGTCGAAGGGCTGTGGTGGTCGCCCAGCAGCGCAGGCGTGCTGGTCGACAACTTCCCGGAGTTCGAGATGCGGCTCTCGCACTCGAAGTTCCTCCCGGACGAGGTCCTGGCCATGGGAGCTCCCGTGTTCCCTCTGTCGGGTCTGGCCGACAACTTTGCAGACAACGTGCTGGACCCGGTGAATGACCCCCAGAAGGTGGTTCATCCGCGCGGGCTGGGATTCACGATCAACCCGGTCGATCAGTCGCAGACGAGCAACGGCACGATCCTGGCGCCGTGGCCGCTCAATCGCGACATCCCGGCGTCGCAGTACCAGTACTACACCTGGCGCGACACCGCGATTCAGGCGGTGGGGCAGCCGCTCGCGGGCGGAGGCCAGGGCGTTTACCTCGGCAACGAGGCGCTGATCCTGAACTTCCCCGTGTGTCCGCCTCCCCCGATGATGTGCCCCGACCCGCCGCCGCCGCCGATCTACCAGGTGGGGCTGGTTCCGTCGATCGGACTGCCGCTGCTGATGGACATTCGGTGCTATCCGAACACGAGCTCGTCGCAGTCCAATCGTCCCAACGGACGTTGCGCTGTGCCGGTCGCGCTCGATCAATACCCGAACGCGTTTGCGCTCGAGACGTCACCGTGGTTCACGGTGTACTCGGGCGGCGCCGTGACGCTCGGCGGGGTGCTCGAGCCGGTGCAGCCGGACCTCGAGATCATCGCGCGTGGCACCAATCCGCCGGGCGGCACCAACTGCCTGCCGCACAACCAGATCGCGCTCTACGGCCAGGGTGACTTCGTGGTCCGCGTCAGCCGCGCCCACTCGCGTTGGTTCCAGTGCGCGACGACGGGCGGAGCGGCGTTCGACTTCGCCGAGCCGGTGATCGAGCCTTCGGTCTCCGAGCTTCCGGCCGGAACCCAAGTCCTGCTGCACTTCCGCGGCGCCACGACCATCTCCATCCCCGGTGGCGGACCCGCGACTCCGTGGTTTGACGCTCGGAACCTGGATCCCTACGGCGACAGGAATCCGCTCAACGCGACGCCCGCGTACAACGTCACCTTCCTGAACAACGACGCGACCTGGAAGTCGAGCATGAGCGAGATCGACGGCTCGAACTTCTTCCAGACTCGCATCACGTTGATCTCGAACGCCGAGAGCGGCGCGACTCCGGAGATCTCCGGCCTCGGCTTCGCCTTCGCGCGCTGAGCAGCGTTTCGAAGCGATCGTCAATCTGCGCGCGCAGCAGCCTCGAGGTTGCTGCGCGCGCTGCATTTCGGCGCCAGCTCCTCACGCGCTGCGCCTCGAGGGCTGAGCGGCGCGGCCCCGGACGCGCGTGGATTCGCTCGTCGATCACCTCGCGTGACGGTGCGCCCGATGACGTCCGCTTGGGAGCGCCGTCGGCGATTGCTCAAATGAGCCGGTGAGTCGACGGAGAGCCATGTGCGCGCGACCGCTGGCGTGCATCGCAGCGCTTGTGCTCGCAGCTTGCGACCGCGCTCCCGCGCCCACGACGTCCTGGCTCGTGTTGACCCAGGCTCGGCCATCCGAGCGCACCGAGGTGTTCCTCAACGAACGCGTCGTGCTGCACTTCTCCGAAGAGCTGGATCCCGCGTCCGTGCACCCCGGCAGCGTCCGGATCCTCGATGCGGAGGGTCGCGCCGCGGTCGGCGCGTGGCGCGCTTTCTCGGATCGTCTCGAGTTCACGCCCGCGCCGGTGCTCTCGCCCGACCTGAGCGATGGCGGCTACCGGCCCGGCGCGAGCTACAGCGTGCTGCTCCTCGGATTTCCGGCGCCAGACGGACTGCGCGGGCGCAGCGGCGCGATCCTCGCGGCGAGCCAGCGGCTCGAGTTCCGCGTCGTCAGTCTCGAGGCGCGCGCCACTCGCCCGCTGTTCGAAGACCCCAGCCCCACGCGCGGATGGCCGCTGGTGCTCGCCTCGGCGTCGTTGGCGGAGGGGGATCCGATCCTGCTCCTCGGCGAGGAGCCGGTGGATCCCTCGAGCCTCGATGGCTCGGACTTCGAACTCGTCAAGCGCTCCAGCACTGGCTCACTCGCACGCGCGCAGCCCGTTCCAGTGACTGCGCGGCTGGTTCAGAACGCCGACAAGCGCGCTGTGTCGCCGACGGGCGTGACGCTCGTCGAGTTGCGGCCCTCGGCCACGCCGCTCGAGCCGGGCAGCTACGTGTTGCGACTCGCGCGTGGGGGACGCGTCGATGACCTCGGCGGCCACGCGATGATGCTCGTGAGCCCCACGTCCACGCGCTGGCTGGACCTGCGCGTGGAGTCGCGCCGCCGCGCCTCGCGTCCGGGGCTCGCCGTGCACCTCGAGAGCTTCGCGAACCACGCCGCACGCTCGGCGCAGGTGTGGGAGGCGGCTGACGGGACAGCCTCCTGGACGGACACCGGTCGCGTCGAGGTGCGCCTGCCGCAGGTCTGCGGAGATGGCCGCGACGGCGAGGCGGTGTTGAAGGGCGCGGTCGACGTCTCGACGCTTCGGGCCACGACGATCCGAGTGGGGCGAGACTCGAGCGTGGAACTGGTCGGCGCAGCGCCGCTCGTGTCCCTCGCCGCGCAGGCCAGCGTTCGAATCGACGGCCGACTCGTGCGCAGAGAGGCGAGCGCACCTTCGCCCGCGTGCGACCTGGAGTGGCTGACGGCGCTGGCGGCCGATTCCTTGGAGGGCGGCGAGGCGCTCGAGCTGCTGGAGCGCGAGTCGATCCGCGCCGTGGTCATCATCGCGGGCGCGGACCTGATCGTGGAGGGCCGGCTCGAGAGCTCCGCGCCGTTGCTCCTGATCGCCGGGGGACGCATCCGCGTCTCGCGGCAGGCCGTGATCGAGGCCCCGCGCGTGTGGTTCCTCGACGGCGCGACGGAGAACCTCGCTCACCAGGTGCTCGGTCACCGCATCGGCGCCGGTCAGCGCCTGAACTGGCGTCTCGCGCGGGCCGAGCACAACGTGCTGCGCACTCCGCTGAAGCTGGCCGTGATCTCAACCTCGCTTCCGCCGGGCGGAGCCTCGCGCTTCGAGTTCGGCCCCCGCGTCACGCTGCACCACGGCTGGGGGCGGGCTCGCGTGCGGTACCTGGGAGATCGCCCGGTCGGCACTTCCTCCAGGTCTCCCGAGCTCTTGGTCGACGATCCGGCCCTGCTCGTGGGTTGCTCGACGCTGCGCTTGCTGATCGAACTGGAGTTGTTCCCCGGCGATGGGTCCGCGGCGGCGCCCCTCGACGCGCCGTGGGTCGACGACGTGCTGATCGAATACGAACCCGCGGGCGCAGGAAGGCGCTGATGGACATCTCGCCTCCGCTGTTGCTGGTGTGGTGGGCCGTGATGGGGCTGTTCGTCGGCTCGTTCCTCAACGCGGCGATCTACCGCCTGCCGCGCGAGGACCTGAGCGTCTCGCGCCCCGTCCGGTCGATCTGCCCGAACTGCAAGAAGCAGCTCGCCTGGTTCGAGAACATCCCGCTCGTGTCCTGGTTGGTGCAGCGCGGTCGCTGCCGTGGATGCGCTGTGTCGATCTCCTGGCGCTACCCACTGGTCGAGGCGCTCACCAGCCTGCTGTGGCTGTGGATCGCCTGGGAGAGCGGTGTGGAGCACTGGGACCTGATCCTCGCGCGCGTTCTGGTCATCAGCGGCCTGATCGTCGCGACCTTCGTCGACTTCGAGCTGTTCGAGATCCCCGACGAGGTCTCGATCGGCGGCATGGTCATCGCGCCGGTGGTGTCGTTCCTCGTCCCGTCGCTCCACACGCACTCGCGTCTGGCCCTGGAGCTCTCGAGCGGCGGCGAAGTCGATCGCACGGGGGCGCTGCTCGCCTCGCTGATCGGTGTCGCCGTCGGCTACGGCGTGCTTTGGACGGTCGCGACCGTCGCCGAGCGACTGTACGGGCGCGAGGCGATGGGCCTGGGAGACGTGAAGCTGCTCGGCGCGGCCGGCGGCTTCGTCGGTCCGGTGGGAGCGCTCGTGACGTTGGTGCTGGCGTCCTTCGTCGGCGCCATCGTCGGCGTGCTCAACATCGCGCGCCTGGTGTGCTTCCTGCGTCGACGCGTGCGCGCGCGCCGCAGCTCGCGCACCTGGTCCGACACGCTCGCCGCGGCGCGCTGCGCAGGACAGATGCTGCCCTTCGGTCCGTACTTGGCCCTTGGAACCGCGCTCGCGCTTGTGTATTGGAATCACCTGCGCGTGTGGTTCTGACCGTCGCGCAGCCCGCGTTCGTGAGCCGCGCAAGCGCGCCGCGATCGCAGTCCTGCGTTCCGCCGCACGCCCACGCTCGATCGTTGCATCGCAGCGGAATCGGGTCTCGACAGCGCATCGTCACCGTGCGGCGCTCAGCTGCGGACTCGAACTCCTCGCGCGCAGCGCTCTCCAACTTCGCTCTCGATCTGCTGCTCTCCATCCGCAGCTCTCTTTCCACCACGCCAGGGGGTATCCATGAACGCTTTGCTTCGTCGTCCCTTCGTCCTCGCGAGCCTGCTGCTCGCGCCCATGTTCGCCAGTTGCGCCGCGCAGCAGTACAAGGCTGTCGCCGACGAGCGCGAGCAAGAGAACCGCGCGCTGCGCGAAGAGCGCTCGCGCATCAAGGGTGAGATCCGCGACCTCAGCGCCGAGAAGGCTTCGCTCGAGACGCAGCTCGCGGAGGCCAACGCGCGTCTGCTGCAGCAGCCCGAGCCCGCAGCCGGACAGAGCTACGCCGAACTCGATCAGCTCGGCGTCGGTTACGGCATGCGCGACGGTCGCATGGTGATCTCGATCCCGACCGAGATCAGCTTCCCGTCCGGCCGCGCCGAACTCTCGGCGGACGGCAAGCGCGCGCTGAAGAGCGTCGCGAAGACCCTCAAGCAGGATTACCCCGTCGGTCGCTTCGAGTACTGGATCGAAGGTCACACCGACTCGGACCCGATCCAGAAGTCGAAGTTCGGCTCGAACCGCGAGCTGTCGCTGGCGCGCGCGATGGCCGTGCTGCGCTGCCTGGTGGACGAAGCCGACATTCCCGACAACGCCTGCGTCGTCAGCGGCTGGGGTCCGCACCGTCCGGTCGCGGCCAATGACTCGCGCTCGAACAAGGCCAAGAACCGGCGCGTCGAGATCGTCGTCGAGCAAGCCGCGGGCACGCCGATCCAGCAGTAGTTGCGTCGAACTCGCGGCGCTCGCGCTTCTCGGAGCGCGCTCCGCGACGAACGCGCCGTCTCACCCGCGCGCCGTTCGTCAACGCTTCCAAGCAGAGCCCCTCGCGCCAGCGTGATCGCTGGCTCGGGGGGCTCGGTCGTTCCAGCGCGTGCGCTGTCAAGTCGTCCTTGGTCGCAGCGCTCGCGAGGAAACCGGCGACTTCGCGCCGGTAGGCGCCGTGTCATCGCGCGCCGCGTCGTTCGACCGGGCGCGAACACTTCGCGCCACGCGCGCCGCGCCAGCGTAGGATGCAAGCTCGTCACTTTCGCCTTGCGCCGCGGACGCCCGCGCGCGGTGCGGGGAGCGCTGGAGGCGCGGGCCGATTCGAAAGCCCGTACCTGCACCATGACCTCTGCTGTCCAAGGTGTGCGCAATCTGGCCTTTGTTGGCCATCCCTCCGCAGGCAAGACCACGCTGGTCGACGCGTTCGCGTTCGCGCTCGGCGTTTCGCCCCGCAAGGGATCAGTCACCGACAAGACGTCGATCTGTGACACCGAGCCCGAGGAGCAGGAAAAGGGTCACACGCTGCAGCTCTCGGTCGTCCAGGCGCAGACCAAGACGCACTCGTGGACGCTGATGGACACGCCCGGCTACCAGGACTTCGTCGGCGATTGCCACGGCGCGATCGTCGCCTCCGACGTGGTGATCGGAGTGGTGAGCGCCGCTGGCAAGGTTTCGCAGAACCTGCGCCACAAGCTCGAGCACGCCGCGCGCCTGGGCAAGGGACGCGTGATCGTCGTCACGCACCTCGACGCCGAGAACCACGACTACGACGCGCTGGTGGAAGAGCTCGACGAGGTGATCGGCGAGGTGTGCGTGCCGTACCTCGTGCCCGACGCGCTCGGCCACGCCTTCACGCGCGTCGAGTCGATCGTCGCCGCCGATCGCAACGGCTGGAAGAAGAACCTCATGGACCGCGTCATGGACGCCTGTGAGGACGACGAGATGATGAACCACTACCTCGACACGGGCGCGCTGACCGACGAGGAGTTGCACCTCGAACTGCCGTTGTCGATCGCCAAGGGCTCGCTCGTGCCGATCCTGTGCTGCAACCCGGTGACCGGCGTTGGAGTCGATCAGGTGCTGGCGTTCCTCGCCGAGTACGCGCCGGACCCGAGCTTCTTCGAAGCGCTCGACGCAGGGGGGCAATCCATCGCGCTCGATCCCGAGGCCTCGCTGGTCGCGCGCGTGTTCAATGTCCGCGCCGACCCGCACGTCGGCAAGCTCTGCACGGCGCGCGTGCTGGCGGGGCAGATCGGCGCGCACGACGCGGTCGTCGGGCCGCACTCGGGAGGCAAGCCCGAGAAGCTCGGCGGGCTGTTCCGTCAGGTCGGCAAGCGCCGCCGCGATCCGATCGAAGGCGCGAAGGCCGGTGAGATCGTCGCCTTCACCAAGGTCGAGCACGTGGTCTTCGGCGATGCGGTGACTTCGGCGGGCAAGGACCCCATCGCCGTCGCGCCGATCGCGTTGCCCGAGCCGATGGTGGCGTTGGCCGTGCAGCCCAAGAGCCGCGCTGACGAGCAGAAGATCGGCGAGGCGCTCAAGAAGATGGAGGCGGAGGATCCGACGCTGCGCGTCGTGCACGACCCCGACACGCACGAGCTCGTGCTGTACGGCATGAGCGATCTCCACCTCCAGGTGGTCGAAGCGCGCCTCAAGCGTCGCTTCGGCGTCGAGGTCACCTCGCACCTGCCGCGCATCGCCTATCGCGAGACCGTCACGCGTCCGGCCGAAGGGCATCACCGCCACAAGAAGCAGTCGGGCGGGCGTGGTCAGTTCGGCGAGTGCTACGTCCGCGTGCGCCCCATGCCCAAGGGCAGCGGCGTTACGTTCACCGATGCGGTGGTCGGCGGATCGATCCCGCGCAACCTCATCCCGGCCGTCGAGAAAGGCATGCGCGACATCGTGAGCAAGGGCGTGCTCACGCACAGCCAGGTGGTGGACATCGACTTCGAGGTCTACGACGGCAAGTACCACGACGTGGACTCGGACGAGGCCAGCTTCAAGATGGCCGGCGCGCGCGCCTTCATGGACGCCTTCCACAAGGCGCACCCGGTGCTGCTCGAGCCCGTGATGGAGATGGCCATCTCGATCCCGACCGACTGCGCCGGCGCGATCTTCTCGGACCTCACCAGCCACCGTCGGGCGCACGTCCTCGACCAGTGGACCGAGTCCGACGGCCGCACGACCGTGATCAAGGCCCACGCGCCGCTCTCGGCGATCCAGACCTACCAGCGCGATCTGAAGTCCCAGACCGCCGGGGAAGGCGTGTACACGGTGAAGCTCGCCGACTACTCGCCCGTGCCCGCGCAGGAGCAGGCTCGCTTGCTCGCGCAGATCGGCCGCAAGCACGAGTTCGAGGACTGAGCGCCGCCGGAGGCGCTCTGCGCGCCTCCTCCGCACGTTCCGCGGGCCGTCGCACGCTGCGGCGGCCCGCGGCGTTTCCCGCCGGGAAGGAAGTTCGTCGTAGCGCTCCAGTCGGCGCGGGGCCTTGACCGATGAACGCCCGCCGTGATCGGCGCCGTCCGCCTGGGCTGTCCCCCCGGCGGAGACCGCGCGCCGTCGGCCAGGCACGCGCATGATCACCATGGAAGAACTCCTGACGCTCCTCGTGCGTCAGGGTGGGTCCGACCTGCACATCTCCGTCAACAGTCCCCCGCGCATCCGCGTGGACGGGATGCTGTTGCCCGTCGACTGCCCTCCGCTCAGCCCGGAGGACACACGACGCCTGGCGACCAGCGTGCTGACCAGCGATCAGATCGCCAAGCTCGACCGCGAGTACGAGCTCGACTGCTCGTTCGGCCTCGCGGACCAGGGTCGCTTCCGCGCCAACGTGTTCTTCCAGCAGGGCTCGGTCGCCGCCGTGATGCGGCTGGTGCCGACCAAGATCGCGACGTTCGAGCAGCTCGGCCTGCCCAAGGCGGTGTGCGAGCGCATCTGCTCGTTGCGCGCGGGTCTGGTGCTGGTGACCGGCGCCACGGGCTCGGGCAAGTCGACCTCGCTGGCGTCGATGATCGACCACATCAACCGCAACCGCCAGGGTCACATCGTCACGATCGAAGACCCGGTCGAGTTCGTTCACACGCATCGCCAGTGCCTGGTGACGCAACGCGAAGTCGGCGGCGACACGCACGGCTTCGGGCGCGCGCTGCGCAGCGTGCTGCGCCAGGACCCCGACTTCGTGCTCGTCGGCGAAATGCGCGACCTGGAGACCATCGAAGCGGCGATGACGCTGGCCGAGACGGGCCACCTGACCTTCGGCACGCTGCACACCTCCGACTGCGTGCAGACCATCAACCGCATCGTCGACGTGTTCCCGTCGCACCAGCAACAGCAGGTGCGCACACAGCTCTCGTTCTCGCTCGAAGCGGTCTTCAGCCAGCAACTGCTGCCCGTCTCCACGGGGCGCGGTCGCGCGATGGCCGCTGAAGTGATGATCTGCACGCCGGCCGTGCGCGCGCTCATCCGCGAAGCCAAGACACACCAGATCTACTCGCAGATCCAGACCGGCGGACGCCTGGGAATGCAGACCATGTCTCATTCGCTCGCGCACCTGGTCAAGGCCGGGCGCGTGCGCCTGGACGACGCCGAGCGGACTCTGAGCGACGCGTCCGAGTTGCGCACGATGGTGCGCGGCGCCGCCTGAGGCTCGACCGATGGCGATGCGCGTCTCCGGCCGCATCCGACGCATCCTGGTTGACGCCGGGCTTGTGACGGAAGAGGACTGGTCAGCCGCCAAAGAGCGCGGCGGCCAGCCCGTGGCCACGCTCATCAGCCAGGGGATCATCAACGAGGACGCTCTGCTCGACGCGCTCGGGCGCGCCTCGGACGTCGCGCCGGTCGATCTCTCGCGCGTCAAGCCCGACCCCGCGGCCGTTCAGTCACTGCCGAAGGAAATCTGCCAGGAGCACGGGATCCTGCCGCTGGCGCGCAACGGCGACATCCTCACCATCGCGGTGAGCGATCCGTTCGACGTGCTGCTGCTCGACGACCTGCGGCGCATCGCCAAGTGTCAGATCCGCCCGGTGCTCGCGCACCCCGGCGCGATCAAGAACGCCAGCGAGAACACCTTCCAGGACCGCAAGCAGGCGGTCGACCAGTTGCTCTCGGAGGTCTCCGGGCTCGACCAGCAGGTGACGGTCGAGGTCGAGAGGACCGAGGACATCGAGACCGCTGCAGCGCAGGGCGAAGACGCGCCCGCGGTGAAGCTGGTCAACATGGTCATCCTGCGCGCGCTGCGCGAGAAGGCCAGCGACATCCACATCGAGCCCGGCGAAGGCGCCATGCGCATCCGCCTGCGCATCGACGGCGCGATGAGCGAGATCATGCGGCCGCCGACCTCGATCCTCGCGGCGCTCATCTCGCGCCTGAAGATCCTCGCGCAGCTCGACATCGCCGAGCGCTTCGCGCCGCAGGACGGCAAGTTCCAGATCCGCTACGAGAACCGCAAGATCGACTTCCGTCTCTCGATCCTGCCGGTCGTCGGCGGAGAGAAGGCGGTCATGCGCATCCTCGATGCGGGCGCCGCCGCGCTCAAGATCGACTCGCTGGGCTACGAGCCCAAGGCGCTCGAGGACATCCGCAAGGCGGCCAACGCGGCCTACGGGATGCTGCTGGTGACCGGCCCGACGGGTTCGGGAAAGTCCACCACGCTGTACTCGTGCATTCGCGAGGTCGCCACGCCGGACGTGAACGTCGTCACGGTCGAGGACCCCGTCGAATACCGCATGGACGGCATCAATCAGGTGCCCGTCAACCCCAAGCGCGGGTTGACCTTCGCGGGCGCGCTGCGCTCGATCCTGCGTCAGGACCCCGACATCGTGCTGGTCGGAGAAATCCGCGACACCGAGACCGCAGACATCGCGGTGAAGGCCGCGCTCACCGGCCACTTGGTGCTCTCGACGCTCCACACCAACGACGCGGCGACGACCATCTCGCGCATGATCGACATGGGCATCGACCCCTTCATGGTGTCGAGCTGCCTGCTCTGCATCGGCGCCCAGCGCCTCGCGCGCAAGCTCTGCCCCGCCTGTCGCACCAAGCTCGAGCTGCCCAAGCAGGAATTGCTTTCCATGGGCTACTTCGAGAACGAGCTCGACTCGCTGGATCTGTGGCAGCCCAACCCCAAGGGCTGCGCCAAGTGCAAGGAAGGCTACAAGGGCCGTTTCGCGATCCTCGAGACGCTCTACCTCGACCAGGACCTCAAGCGAATGGTCATCGAGCGTCGATCAGCCAACGAGATCAAGACCGAAGCGGTCCGTCGCGGCATGTTGACGCTGCGGCGCGTCGGTCTGTTGAACGCGGCGCGTGGCAAGACGTCCCTAGAGGAAGTGCTGCGCACCACGCTCGACGACAAGTAGCGGGAAACGCGCGGAGATCCTCGTGACGAGCTTCAAGTACGCGGCGAAGAAGCCGACCGGTCAGACCGTCGAAGGCGTGGTCCAGGCCGACGACAAGAATGCGGCTGTCGCCGAGTTGCGCCGTCAGAACATGACGGTGCTCAAGCTCGAGGCAGCGAGCGGCGGCAAGAGCGGCGCGACCAAGCTGAACCTCAACTTCTCGTTCGGCGGGAAGAAGGGGCCGAGCATCACCTCCGACGACCTGGTGCTGTTCACACGCCAGCTCTCGACGATGGTGGGCGCGGGTCTCGCGCTGCTCGAGTCGATCGACGTGCTGGGATCGCAGGCTGAGCGGCCCGGCCTCAGGCAGGCCTGCGAGAAGATCGGCGCCGAACTGCGCGCCGGCTCGGATCTCTCCACGGCGATGGAGACGTGCCCGAAGGCCTTCGCGCCGCTGTACGTCAGCATGGTGCGCGCCGGCGAAGCCTCCGGTCAGATGGACGTGATCCTCGAGCGCCTCGCCGACTACCTCGAGGCCAGCCAGTCGCTCAAGCGCGAGATCAAGGCCGCCATGACCTACCCGGTCATCTCGCTGGTGCTGGTCATCGGCATCACGGCCTTCCTGATGCTGGGCGTGGTCCCGACCTTCAAGCAGGTCTTCGAAGGCCTGGGCTCGGAACTCCCGGCGCTGACGCAGTTCACGCTGGGCTCGTCGCAGTGGCTGAAGGACAACTGGATGCTCGTGCTGGGCGCGGGCTTCGGTTCGTTCGCGGCTTTCAAGGCCATCAAGAAGACGCCCAAGGGCGCGCTCGCCTGGGACCACTTCACGCTGCGCGCGCCGGTGTTCGGCCAGATCGTGCGCAAGATCGCGCTCGCGCGTTTCGCGCGCACGTTCGCGACGCTGATCCGCTCCGGCGTGCCGATCATGGCCACGCTCGACATCGTCGGTGAGACGAGCGGCAACCTGGTCGTGACCAACGCGGTCAACGCGGCCAAGGACAGCGTGCGCAACGGCCAACTGCTCAGCGATCCGCTGAGCGCGAGCAAGGTGTTCCCGCCGATGGTGACGCGCATGATCGCGATCGGCGAGCGCACGGGCGCGCTCGAGCAACTGCTCGAGAAGATCGCCGAGTTCTACGACGCGCAGGTCAAGGCCGCGATCAAGAGCCTCACGAGCCTGATCGAGCCGCTGCTCATCACCTTCATGGGCGTGATCGTCGGCGGCGTGGTGCTCAGCGTGTTCCTCCCGATCCTCGACGTGGTCGGGAAGCTCTCGAGCAGCAGCTGATCCCCGCTGCTCCCAAGCGGAAGAAACTTCACGCGGCCCGCTCCTAGAGCGGGCCGCGTTGTTTCCCACCTGCGCCGGAATTCAAGGCTCGCGCGGCGCGGCGCCGAAGATCGGCTCGCGAAGGATTCGCTCATTCGCCCTGAGGTGTTCGGCCGAAGGCGAGTGGGGCGACGGTCCAGGGGACCGCCGCGAGGCACCAGCGCCTTGCGAATCGGCGCAGTGTCTCAAGACGCAACCTCCGGGACGTCGAAACAACGCCTCGGCAACCAACGGTTCTCGGCGCTCGTGGCCGTGGCCGGCAACACCCAAGACTTCCGAAACCAAGCAAGATGAGAACTCACAAGCGCAATTCCGGCTTCACGCTGATCGAGCTCATGATCGTGGTGGCCATCATCGCGATCATCGCCTCGGTCGCCATCCCGCGGCTCATGGCCGCGCGTCTGTCGGCCAACGAGTCGGCGGCGATCTCCACCCTGCGTTCGCTCACGAGCGCGCAAGCCCAGCTCCAGTCGTCCGGCGCCATCGACACCGACGGCGACGGCTCGGGTGAGTACGGCTTCTTCGGCGAACTGTCGGGCGCGGACCCGGTCCGCGTTTCGGCCGCCGGTGCGCCGGCCGCCGGCGCCGCGGGTACCGACGAACTGAATCCGGCCGTCCTCTCGGCGGCGTTCGGCAACGTCGCGAACTCCCAGGTCACGCGCTCGGGCTACATCTTCCAGATGTTCCTGCCTGACGCCGCCGGTCTGCCGATCGCGGAAGACGCCACCGGTGGCGCCACCGCCGGTCCTTTCCCGGATCCCAACAACGGCGAAGTTCTGTGGTGCTGCTACGCCTGGCCGGTCGCGAACAACCAAACGGGCAACCGCGTGTTCTTCGTGAACCAAGAAGGCGACATCTATCAGATGAACAACCGCATCGCCGCGCCGTACGAAGGCACGGGCGCGAACGCGATCGTCGCGGACGCGATCTTCAGCGCCGCCAACGACATGGGCTCGCCGCTGGGCGTCAACGGCGTCGCCGCGACGGACGGCAACACCTGGGTCCCGGTCCAGTAATTCTGGTCTCGGCCTGATTCCAAGCGAGGCGCTCCGCACGCGCGCGGGGCGCCTCGCTGTTTTCGTTGGACTACGTCGGCAGCGCGAACAGGCGCGTGGCGTTGTCGCTGGTGATGCGCGCGAGCTCGTCGAGCTCGACGCCGCGCAGACGCGCGAGCTGGGCGAGGACTTCGCGGCAGTACGCGGGCTCGTTGCGCGAGCCGCGACGCGATTGCGGCGCCAGGAACGGACAGTCGGTCTCGACCAAGAGTCGCTCGAGCGGGGTCGCCAGCGCCGCAGCGCGATTGGCTTCGTTCTTGGGGAACGTGACGACGCCGGAGTACGAGATGAACAGGCCGAGCTCGAGGTAGGGGGCGAGCTCCTCCGGCCCGTACGTGTAGCAGTGCATCACGCCGCGCACGCCGCGGTGCTCGCGCAGGAGTTCGAGCACGTCTTCGTGCGCCTCGCGGCAGTGCACGATCACGGGCTTGTCGAGCTCCAGCGCCAGCTCCAGATGCCAACGGAAGTTGGCGAGCTGTTCCGCGCGCGGCGAGAAGTTCTTGAACCAGTCGAGCCCGGTCTCGCCGACGGCGACGCACTCGTCGCGTCGGCACAACTCGGCGATGCGCGCGCGCGCGGCGTCGTCGGCCTCGGCGGCGTCGTGCGGATGGATCCCGGCGGTGGGGAACACACCTGCCGCGCCGCGCGCGAGCTCGAAGCACTGCTCCGAGGTGCTCACGTTGGTTCCGACCAGCAGCATGCGCGTGACGCCCGCCTCGCGCGCGCGCGCGAGCACTGCTTCGCGGTCGGAGTCGAACGAGTCGAAGTAGATGTGGGCGTGCGAGTCGGTGATCACGCGGGCGAGCTCACAGCCCTGCGCAGTGCTTGTCGAGCATGCTTCCCAGGAAGGTCAGGAAGTTCTCGTCGGACTCGTGCTGCGAGATGTGGACGAGCAGTTCGCAGGCCTGCTTGCGCGGCGCGACCTCGACCAAGGCCTGCGCGGCCTTGCGGCGGAGCATGCCGTCGGAGGACGCCTCGATCAGAACTTCGCGCAACGCGGCGATCGCGCGCTCGCCGCCGAACTGACTCAGCTTGTTGACCGCGGCGTAGCGCGCGTCCGCAGGCTGGCGGATGTCGACGAGAACGTCGCACAACACGCGCGCTTCCTTGAGCTTCAGGCGCGCGGCGGCGCGGGCCCAACCGTCGACGAGCGCCTCCTGCGAAGGCTTGGTCTTGTGCTCCCACGGCGCGCGGAGCATCGGCTCGAACAGCGCGATGGCCGCCTCGGGCGAGCTCTCGCCGAGGATGCGCACGCACTGCGTCGCCAGCCCCATCCCGCGCTCGCCGTCGTAGGTGGTGATGAGCTGGGTCAGGATCGGCGCGAGTTCGCCCGGGCAGTTCATCGCGGCGACTTCGAGCAGCGGCCACTGCTCGTCGAGCGTCGCTTGCGGGTTCGACTCGAACGCCTTCAGCGCGGCCAGTCCTGCCTCGCGCCCGGCCGTGTTGAGCTGCTCTCGAAGCTGCGTCGCTCGGCGGAAGGCCTTGTCCTGCACGTCGCTGGTGACGGTGGCATCGACCGGTTTGAGCGCCTGCTGGAACTCCGCGATGCGGGCCTGGGCCTGTGCGGGGCTCAGAGAGCTGGCGCGCGAAGCGCCGCCGTCGCTGCAGGCCCCGAGGGTCATCGCGACCGCGGCGGCGAGGAGGGCGGGAGCGAAGTGCGCAAACGCACGTCGGGCGAGCGGCTTCGAAGCTTCGGGCATCGGCATCGGTGGGTTGAAAGCGCTGGAACGTCGCTGGAGCGCGCTCTACGCGCGGTTCGGCGGAGTGCGGTCGGCCGCGTCCAGAGGGTACGCCATTTGACCGGCGAACGGGGCTGGGTTGAGCGCAGCAGCGGAGCAACAAGCAGTCCTGCGACAGGGCTCGGAGCACCGCTGCGACGGGGACGCTGGTGCCCGTCGGCGCCTGGCCTGGTTCATCGCTTCGGTTGCTCTGTCGATCGCCACGGGTACATGGCGCCGTGGAACGCTGGCGAACTCACCGCCCAGCGCTCTATAGTGCTGCGCCGCCGCGTCTGGCCGTTGCCCCAACGAACCAGCGCAGCGGACTCTCCGCGCTCGGCAGGGCGCCCGCCCGCGCGGCGGCTCCGGCCGTCGGCGCGTCCCGCTCCCCCGACCTCTCTCGTCGTTCCTACTGGCGCCAACCCCGCGCCGGGCGGCCGCACGAGGGCGTCGCGAGCGAGAGCTCATCTTCATCTCACCCTCGATCCTCGCCAGCATCCCCTCGGGCGCGCCCGTCGCGCACGACATCTCTCTCATGAAGCAAGCCAGCAGGCTCCTCCTGGCGGCCGGGCTCCTCGGCCCCGCCCTTGTTTTCACCTCCTGCAGCGGCGGCGGCAGTGGTGGCGGCGTGATGTTCATCCAGTCGTGCACGCTGGGGTGCTCGAACGGGGAGAACGGAGCGCAGGTGAGCTGCGGCATCATCAACACGTTCCAGAACCAGGACATCTCGATCAGCTTCTCGCAGCCGGTTGCGTCGTCCTCGCTGGCTGTGAACAACAGCTTCCAGGTGGTGGACACCGTCAGCGGCGCGCTCCCTCCCGGAACTCGCCTGGTCGACCCGAACAACCCCACGCGCGCGATCTTCCGCCCGCGTCTGGCGTTCGACTCGCAGGGCAACCCGTCGTTCGGCTTCCTCCCGAACTCGAGCTACCAGATCCGCGTTCCGGGCACGACCCAAGGCGACGCCGGGCCGTTCATCACGAGCTCGGAGGGGCAGCAGAATCAGAGCCGACTGCTCTGCACGATCACGACCGACCAAGGCCTGATCGACCCCGTCCCCGGAGCGCCCAGCGTCGACATCCTCGTGGACGTGGTGGGCGTCCCCAACCCGGTCAACATCGACAACCCGGTGGCGTGCTCGACGAGCGACGGCCAACCGACGTCCAGCTGCCCGTTCCCGCAGCCTGCCGGCACGGTGATCCCCACGGAGAACGGTCGCGTGATCGACGCGGCGACCGCGACGCAGATCCGGCTGATCTTCAACGACCTGATGAACATCGGCACCGTGGTGCTGCCGTCGACGGGGCAGTCGCCGTTCATCACGATCAAGACCGACGCGGACGGTGACCTGAACACGACGGCGGACCGCTCTCCGGTCGGCGGCACGTTCGAGTTCTTCACCGATCAGACCAACCTGAAGACGATCGTCACCTTCACGCCTTCGGGCGGCCTGCCGAGCGCGGGCAGCGGGGTGAGCAAGCGCCTGGTGGTCGTCGACATCCCGCCGGGCGTGCGCGACCTGGCCGGAAATCCGGTCGCCAACCTCGGCACGCGCGCCTTCGCGCCGCAGGTGATCCAGTTCGGCGAAGTGACGATCCCCGCCGGCGGTGAGCAGTTCAACAACACGATCAACCTCGACCTCGTGCGCTCGAGCGCGGACTGGGGCGAGACGCAACTCGGTCGGCTCAAGGCCGGCAAGGGCGGCGGCTCCGGCCGTCTCGGTGACCTGACGGTGCCGGCGAACTCGACCCTGACCTTCTACACGGAGCCTCAACAGGCCGTCGGTCGCATCCGCTTCCTGCTCAACCCGACCGACGCCAGGAAGACCACGGTCAGCTTCGACAACGGTGCGCACATTCGAGTGCGCCGCAACGAGGCCACCGACATCATCGCGGGCGATTCGGTCGCGGACACGATCTCGAACATCTACAACTTCGTCCGCGATCCCGCGAACCACGTGGCGTTCCCCGAGCTCGCGCAGTTCGAGTTCGACGTCGAGGATGGCGACACTCTGGTGGCGCGCGCGCTGACCGTCGGATCTGCCGCGAACGGCATCCGGTTGAACGGCTACCCCGAGGACGTGGTGCTCGTCGTCGGCGGCTCCAGCTTCGCGCTCTCGAGCCCCAACCCGCTGGACCTCAATCCGCCGGTGATCCAGGGCCAGTCGCCCCAGTACAGCTCGGGCTCGACCAGCGGCGGGGTGGACCACGCCTCCTTCGGCCTCGCCAACCCGAGCCTCGACCCCAACATCATTCCGGTCGAGCCTCGACTGTTCCTGACGAACTCCAGCAACCTCCAGGACTACGTCAACATCACCAACGGTGTGTTCGAGTTCTCCTCGATCGACATCGGCCTGAACGCGACGATCCGGTTCATCGGACGCAACGTCCCGCGCCTCTTCGCGCGCGGTCGCATGCGCGTCGCCGACACCGCGCAGTTCGTGGTCGCCGGCGGCGACCAGTCCTTGCACGGTTCGGAGGGTCCGCAGGGTCAGCGCGGCGCGTTCGGCGGCCCCGGCGGCGGCCGCGGCGGCGCGGGCGGCGATCGCCCCGACAACTCCACCAGCGGGTCGATCCCGTTCCTGGGGAACACCGGTCCCGCTGCGAACCCGGTGGACAACAACGGCGTGACCAACGTCGGCGGCCTGCCTGCCGGTCGTGACGGCGAAGGCGTCGGCGGCTCGCTCGGCTACGGCCTGGGCGCGGCGACCGACCTGGGCAGTGGCATCGGCGGCGTCCAGTGGCCGCCGGTGTTCCCGGTCGAAACCAACGCGTTCGCCGGCCTCTCGGTGCTCGCGAGCAACTGCGACAGCCGTCAACTCGGCGGACCCGGCTCCGGTGGCGCGTACGCGCTCGACGGCGACGTCGGCGTCGCGATCTCGGTCCCTGACGTCCCGGTGGGACCCGTGGCGTTCACGCCTCCGGACACTAACGGCGGCGACGCAGCGCCGATCGGCCTGGAGCCGGCTGGACTTCCGGGCGACAAGCGCGCGTTGAAGCCTTCGCTGGGCTACCTGCGCGGCGGCTCGGGCGGCGGCGGCGCTGGTGGCCACCTCTACGACACCGGCACCGGCGGCACCAACGGTTCGTGTTTCGCTCCGCAGACCATCAACATCTACCGCTCGCACAGCGGCGGTGGCGGCGGCGGCGGCGGTGGCGCGATCCAACTCGTCGCAGGTCGGTTCGCTGACTTCGGCGGACGCGTGGATGCGACCGGCGGCGCTGGCGGCAGCGTGAAGACCGACTCTCCCCCGCAGGCTTCCTCTCCCTACGGCGCGTTCGCGCAGCCCGGTGGCGGTGGCGCCGGCGGCGCGATTCTGCTGCAGAGCCCGATCGTCACCCTGTCGACGCTCCCGAACCGACTCTTGGTCGGCGGCGGCGCGGGCGGCGCGGGACCGACGATCGCTGGTGCGCCGGGCGCTTCCCGGGGCGGCGATGGCAGCCCCGGCATGGTTCGCATCGAGGATGCGTCGGGCGCGACGACGGCTACTTCGGCGGCCGCCGTGGTGTCGCCGACCGACCCGCTCGACCCGACCAGCTCGAGCTGGCTCTCGGTCAGCTCGTGGCAGACGCAGACCGCGCCGATCGAGGGCTACAGCGCTGCTCAGTCGTGCTGGCTCGTGACGCCCGGCAACTTCTTCTCGCTGGCGTTCGACGGCGACGTGGGCACGGACCTGGGCTGGGACATGGACCTGTTCCTGGAACAGACTCCCGGCAACGTGCAGCTCGTCGGGTACCGCAGCTCGCCGGTCTTCGCCGGACTCACCCCGCAGGAGCACTGGGGCAGCCTGATCGACGACGGCGCGCTCATCCCGCCGCAAACGGGCGCTCCGATCATCGTGCGCTTCCAAGGCGCGCGCGCCACGGGCGTGCTGCTGGATCCGTGCAACGCGGACTTCTCGCCTGCGGGTGACGCGACCGCGCTGACCCCGTGGGTGTTCCACCCCGAGGAGCTCAACGCGTACGTGTCGGTCAACATCATCCGTTGGCAGATCGTGTTCGATGCGAGCCACCCCGACGCCGCGCTCATCCGCGGTGTCACCAACCTCCGCATCGAAGCGCATCCGGACTAGTCGACTCACCCAACCTGCTGCGCGACGGCGCCCTCGCGGCCCGCGCTCAGCGTGAGCGACGGATTCCAAGCGGGCGCCTCGAGCGCCCGCTTCTCATTCCATGGGCGAACTCCTCGTCACCGCGCGCTCCTTCCTGCTGCGCTCCGACCGCTGGGTCGAGCACGGCGCCATTTCCGTGCGCGGAGGGCGCGTCCTCTCGGTGTTCCGGGGGCGCGCCGCAATCGCGCGTGCGGCGCGGCGCGCATCGCGTCGGCTCGACTTGGGAGACGTGCTGGTCGCCCCGGGCCTGATCAACGCCCACGCTCACTTGGAATTGGGCGCCGTCGCGGGTCGCACGCCGCGCGCCGCTCCGTTCGGCGACTGGGTGCGCGCCGTGCTCGTCGCGAAGTCGCGCTCCAGCGCTGCGCAGTTCGAGGCCGCTGTGCTCGCGGGCGCGAACGAAAGTCTGCGTCTGGGCGCGACGACGGTTGCGGACATCGATTCAACGGGCGCGGCATCGCGCGTGGGCTCGCGCTCCGGCGGACGACTGTGGGCCATGCGCGAGTTGCTCGACGCGCACGATGCGGCGCGCACGGGCGGGGAGCTCATGCGCGTCAGGCGCAAGTTGCGCGCTGGAGCACATCTGCGCGAGGGCCTCAGCCCGCACGCGCCGTTCACCGTCAGTCCGGCGTTGGCGCGCGGCATCGCTGCGCTCGCCCGTCGGCGCGCTGCGCCCGTAGTCGTGCATTGGTCCGAGACGGAGGCCGAGGTCGAGTGGTTGCGCAGCGGAACGGGTCCGCTCGCCGCGCTGCTCGGGCCGTCGCCGCGTTGCAGCGGCCTGGATCTGCTCGCCGGCGCTGGGCTGCTGCGCGCGCCGTTGGCGCTCGTTCACGGCAATCATCCGCAGCGCGGCGAGCCCGAGCGCATCGCGCGCGCTGGCGCGGTGATCGTTCACTGCCCGGGCTCGCACGCGTGGTTCGGGCGCGCGCCGTTCTCCTGGCGACGCTACGCGCGCGCCGGCTGCGCGATCGCGCTCGGAACGGACTCGCTCGCGAGCAACGACTCGCTCGACATGCGGCGCGAGCTGCGACTGGCGCGCGCGTCAGCGCCCTGGCTGCCGCTCGAGGAGCTGTTCGACGCCGCCACCGTCTCGGGCGCGCAGGCGCTCGGGCAGCGCGGCAAGCTCGGTGAGCTGTCCCCAGGCGCGCTGGCGGACTTCGCCGCGTACCGTTGTGTCGTGCATTCGCGCGGCGAGGCTCTCGAAGCGCTGCTCGACTCCGCGGTGAGCGTGGAATCGGTGTGGGTCGGCGGGCGCCTCGCTCGTTCGAGTCCGGTGTGAGCGCGGATCCGCTCCCGTCTGCGGGACGCCCGGACGCCGCTCGCGCGGCGCAGCTGCGACCGCCGGGGCCGCGCGCGCTGTCGGAGCGCTAACCTGTGGGCTAAATTGCGACCCACGCGATCGCTCGGCGGCACGGCGCTGGGAGCAACGCCACTCTTCAGCTCATGCCCGAATCCAGTCAGGTCGAGACCGAGCGCGCCCGGGCGCTCGAACTGCTCCGGAATTGCTCGCGCGTGCTCCTGTGCGGCCACATGCGGCCCGACGGCGACTGCCTCGGCTCGCAGGCCGCCATGGCGGCCGTGCTCGAGCGCATGGGCAAGTCCGTGTGGATCGTCAATCCCGATCCGGTCCAGCCGCAGCTCGACTACCTCGAGCGCGACGTGCGCTTCGGCGTGTTCAAGGGCGGAGACCTCCCCGCGCACGACCTGGCGGTCACGCTCGACTTCTGCGAGCTGTCGCGCACGGGCGCCATGGAGCAGGCGCTGCGTCGGACCCCGTCGCGCAAGCTGGTCGTCGACCACCACCTGTTCCACGGCGAGCCGTGGTGGGACGCCTCCTACGTCGACATGCGCGCCAGCGCGACCGGCGTGCTGGTGCGTCGCATCGCGCGCGAGCTGGGCGTCGAACTCGACGCACGCATCGCGCGCGGCGTGTTCACGGCGATGGTGACCGACACGGGCTGGTTCAAGTACTCGAACACCGACGCCGAGACCTTCGCGATCGCCAGCGAGCTGGTCGCCAGCGGCGTGGCGCCGGCCCCGATCTACTCGGCGATCTACCAGCGCAACTCGCGCTCGCAGCCGCTGGGCGTCGCGCGCGCTCTCTCGCGGCTGGAGTACTCGAGCGACGGTCGCATCGCGGTCGTCGACCTGCCGCTGCCGGCCCCGGGCGAGGCCGAGCTGCCCGACGGCGACGACGTGCTCGACATCCTGCGCGCGGTGGGTCGCGTCGAGGTGGTGCTGTTCCTGCGCGAGGTCGAGGGCGGACAGGTCAAGCTCTCCGCGCGCAGCAAGTCCGAGTTCGACGTTCACCGCCTGGCCAAGGGCTTCGGCGGCGGCGGTCACGCCAAGGCTTCGGGCGCCACGGTCCCCGGCTCGTTGTCCGAGGTGCGCGCGCGCATCCTGGCCGCCGCGGTGGCGCAGCTCGATCAGGCGGAGGCCGCGTCGCGATGAGGATCGCGCTGATCAGCGACCTGCACTCCAACCGCGAAGCGCTCGACGCGGTGTTCAGCGACATCGAGGGCCAGTCGGTCGACGCGGTGTACTGCCTGGGCGACGTGGTCGGCTACGGACCCGAGCCCGAGTACTGCGTCGACGTCGTCCGCAAGCGCTGTCAGTTGTGCCTGATGGGCAACCACGACGACGCGCTGTTCCGCGACGCCTCCGACTTCAATCCGCACGCGCGCGGCGCGATCGAGTTCACGCGCGCGCGCATGCAGCCGGCGTGGTACTCGTCGGGCGAGAAGAAGGCGCGCTGGAAGTACCTGCGCGGCTTGCCGCTCTCGCACTCCCAGGGCCGCTTCCTGTTCGTGCACGGCAGCCCGCGGGATCCCGTGCGCGAGTACGTGCTCTCGACCGACGGCTACCTCAACCCCGACAAGTTGCGCGCGATCTTCGAGAGCTTCGAAGGCGTCGCGCTCGGCGGCCACACGCACCATCCCGGCCTGCACGATCAGAACCTGCGCTTCCACGGGCTGAACGGCGCCGAGGAACTCACGCTGGAGCTCCCGCCGGGCAAGCGCTTCTTCGTCAACGTCGGCTCGGTGGGGCAGCCGCGCGACAGCGACAACCGCGCCTGCTACGCGATCCTCGAAGACGAGCGCATCACCTGGCGACGCGTGCCCTACGACTTCCAGATCACGGCCGAGAAGATCGTGCGCACCGGCGCGCTGAGCGAAGTGCTCGCGCGGCGGCTCGCGATGGGCAAGTGAGCCGCGCTCAGC
>CALKYE010000296.1 GCA_938003765.1 uncultured Planctomycetia bacterium | reverse complement strand
CTCACGCCCGAGAAGCACCTGCCGGAGACGATGGGCGCGGGCGCGGCGCTGGTCGACGTCGATGGCGACGGCGACCTCGATCTGTACTTGCTGCAAGGCGGACCGATGCGCTTGCCGGGCGACGCGCCGGGCGAGTTTCGCGAGCCCGCGGGAGAGCTGCCGACCAATCGGTTGTACCTGAACGACGGGCGCGGCCGCTTCGAGGACGCAACCGCGCGGAGCGGCGCTGCGGCGCACACGGGCTACGCGATGGGCGTCACCGCGGGCGACGTGAACGGCGACGGTCACGTCGATCTGTACGTCACGAATCTCGGCGCCGACGTGCTGCTCTTGGGCGACGGCGCGGGGAGCTTCCGCGACGCGACGGAGAGTTCGGGTTTGCGCGACGAACGCTGGACCACCGCCGCGACGTTCTTCGACGCAGAGGGTGACGGCGACCTGGATCTGTACGTGACGGGCTACGTGCTGATCGACCTCGCGCATCCGGTGTGGTGCGGCGAACGCAAGCCCGGCTATCGCTCCGCGTGCCACCCGGACGCGTACTCCGGACTGCAGGACCGCCTGTGGCTCAATCGCGGCGACGGCCGCTTCGTCGACGTGACGGAGTCGAACGGCCTGAGCGACTCGTGGGGCAAGGGGCTGGGCGTGATCGCGTGCGACGTCGAAGGCGACGGCGACCTCGATCTGTACGTCGCGAACGACAGCACCGAGAACCGCCTGTGGCTCAACCGCGGCGACGGCTCGTTCGAGGACGGCACGCTGCTGTCGGGGACCGGCGTCGACGGACGCGGGCTCACCGAGGCGGGCATGGGCCTCGCCAGCGGAGACGTCGACGGCGACGGCGACTTCGATCTGATCGTGACCAACTTCGACGACGAGTCGAACACGCTCTACTCCAACCGGGGCGGCGCGATGTTCGAGGACGTCACGATCCAGTCAGGACTGGAAGCGCCCAGCCGCATGCCCGTCGGCTTCGGCTGCGTGCTCGAGGACTTCGACCTCGACGGCGACCTCGACCTGGCCGTGGCCAACGGGCACATCATCGACAACATCGCGCTGTACCACGACGGCAAGACGCACGCGCAGCGCGCGCAACTGTTCGAGAACACGGGCGCAGGTCGTTTCGTCGAACGCGCCGACGCCGCCGGAGCGCTGGGCGATCCGCCGCGCGTGGGTCGCGGACTCTACGCCGGCGATCTCGACGGCGACGGCGACGCGGATCTGGTGCTGACCAGTTGCGGAGGCAAGACGGTCGTGTTGCGCAACGTCGTGGCGACTCGTCGAGGCCTCGCGATTCGCGGCGCGCCGCGCAACGCAATGCTGGGCCTGAAGGGCGGCGACGGTCGCACGATCTGGCGCACGGCCCTCGGGCAGCCCTCGTACTTCGGCGTGGGCTCCGACGAGGTGTTGTTCCGTCCGAGCGGAGGCGTGAACGGTCTCACGCTGTGCGCGCCCTACGGCGACGCAGTGCAGATCGCCTTCGAGCACGACGTGGATCGAGGGACGATTCAACTCGTGCGCGACGGCGCCGGCTGGTCCGCGCGCGTGTCGCCGGTGAAGTAGTCGAGCCCGCGCTCCGCTTCGAAGCGGCCACGCGGGCTCGATCCACGCTTGCGCGCTGCGCTCAGCTCGGACGGATCTCGATCTTGCGCGCCTTGGGCGGCGCGACCTTCGGCAGACGAACGGTGAGCACGCCGTCCTTATGCTCCGCGGCGATCTTGGTCTCGTCGATCGGGGTCTGGATGGCGAAGCTGCGCTTGAAGGAACCGAAGCGGCGCTCGCTCATGCGCCAGCCTTCCTTCTCGCTGCGCTGCTCGTCGCGCTTCTCGCCCGCGATCGTGAGCACGCCCTCGTTGAAGGTGATCTCCAGCGCATCGGACGACACGCCCGGCAGATCGGCGCGCACGAGCACGTGCTCGTCGGTCTCGCTCACGTCCATCGCGGTCGCGAGGCTGCCCGAGTGCGTCAAGGCCTCGCCGACGAACGGGCCCGCGAAGAACTGCTGCACGAGCGCATCGAACTGCGTGTCGAGCGGGTGCGCGCTCTGAGCCGAGGGACGGACGCCATTGCGGTGCTTCCAGGGGATCAGTTGCATGGTCAGGACTCCTTGGAGGTGGTTGTGTTGGACCGGGCGACAGCGCTCCGGCGGGCCGCCGCAGGCAACCTGCGTACCAGCCTCACCAACGGCCGCAAGGGCCACTCCAGCAACGACTTGGGAGCGTCGCGTCGCCGCGGCCGGCCCGCTCCGAGCGCCAGCGCGGCAGTCGGCTGTCAACTTGGCGCTCGGTGTCGCGCGAGCCGCTCCACGCCTGCCACCGCGGCGATCCCGACCCCCACCACACCGCTCGCGACCGCAGGCCACGGCCACGGGTTCCCGCCGAACAGCAGCGGGTAGTGGTTGGCGAGCATGAACATCAGCACGAGCGTCGCGAGGTGCGCGGCCTGCGCGATGCGCTCGCGCACGAAGACGAGCGCACCGGCATCGAGCGCTCGGCCCGCGCGCGCTTGTTCGAGGAGAGCTTGCTGTGCTGGCCAGACGCGGACCCACAGGCTCGCGGCGAGCGCGGTGCCGCCGATCGCGCCCAGGTGCGTCCACGCCGCGCGCGCGGAGTAGTGGAAGTGCTCGTCGAGCACGACACCGATTCCGATCCAAGCCGCGGCGCCGACGATGCTCGCGAGCGTGCGTGCGATCGCGCCGCGCGTGAAGCTGAACAAGAGCTCGTACGCCCCCCACCCGACGAACAGCGAGAGGAACCCGGGCAGCCACGCGCGCACGGTCGGCTCGCCGTTGGGCTTGAGCAGTTGGGCCTCGAGTTCGAACGAGAGCCCGCCGTCGAGCAGCACCGGCCCGAGCAGGCCGTGGTAGTAGTGCGAGAAGAGCAGCAGCATCCCGGCGAGCCACGTCAGTCCGGCGCCGTGGCGCAAGAAGGCGAGCACGCGGGGCGCCAGCGGATGCGCCAGCGCGCGCGACACGGCCACAGGATCGTCGCTCCGCTCGCGCAGGAAGTGCAGCGACCAGACGGCGCCGAGCCACGCGGCCACGCCAGCGACGTGCGCCCAGCGGAACAGCGCGTCGCACACCGTCCACAACAGATCGAGGCCAGCGCGGTCGTTCATCGGCTAAAGGAGCGTGTCAGCAGCGCACTCTGACGCCCGGTACGCGGCGAGGTCAATGCGCACACGCGCTCACTTGGCGGCGGCGTTGAGCTTGAACTCGACCTGCACGAACACGCCCGCCCGGCCGTCGAGCTCGACTTCGAACTGGGTCTCGCCGAGCGCCTCGTGCAGCGCCTCGAAGCGGTAGCGCCCCGGCGGCAGCCCCGCGATGGCGAACGAGCCGTCCTCGGCGCTGAGCGCGAAGGCCTGGTGCTCGAGCACGTGCACGCGCGCGCTCATCCACGGGTGGATGTCGCACGACAGCGGGATCGACAGCTCGCCGCGCTCGAAGCGCGCTTCGATCGGCGGGGCGCCGGGGGTCTGACTGAGGTTGAAGCGCTCGTTGCGCGCCGGCTTGGCGTTCACGTTGTGCGTGATGCCGTCGCTGGTGCGCACCTCGAGCACCTGCCCGGCGCGCAGCGCGACGACGTGCGGCGCGTACACGCAGTTCTGCTGGTCGAGCACGACCGGCGTCGCAGGCGGCGGCTCCACGAACTGCGCAGCGAGGCCCGAGCGCGCGTGGATCAGCGTGTTGAGCACGCCGCCCGAGCTGATCACCAACGTGTCGGAGAGCGGAGCGGCGCCGCCGCAGCCCGACGCGCTGGTGACGGCGAGTGATCTGCGCGCAGGCGGCTCGCCGACGAAGCGAACTTCGCCGCGCACCTCGCCGGGCGGGATGTCGAGCTCGGGATGAACGCTCACCGTCGCGCTGAATGAACTCGAACGCGCAGGAGCACGTCCGCTCGCCTCCGTCGGCGCTGCAGACTCGTCGCAGGCCGCGAGCCACGCGCACGCGAGCAGCGCCAGCGCACGCCTCACGCCAGCTCCAACATCAACTGCAGCCGCAGGAAGTCGACGTCCTTGAGCCGCACTGCGATCGGATGACCTTCGGTGAAGCTCTTCACGAAGCGGCCTTGCTTGATGGTGAGCGTCGGGCCCTTGACCTCGCCGCGCTCGCCGATCGCGCGCACCGGCAGGAAGCCGTTCACGTTGAACTGCGTCAGGTGCACTTCCATCCCGAAGGGCGAGACGCGGTAGACCTTGGCCTCGAGCTTCTCGTCGATGTGCGGGTGCATGAACTGGCACACCTTCAGGTCCCCCAGCGCGTTCGAGCACATCTCGGCCACGTCGGACTGCGCCGAGCTGTGCGCCGCGATCGAGTTGAGGTCGTCGAGCAGCTCGAGCGTCTTCAACTCGGCCGCCGCCTCGTCGCCGCGACTCTCGATGGCCCACAGCCAGCGGTGCACCATCAGGTCCGGATAGCGGCGGATCGGCGACGTGAAGTGCAGGTACGCCTGCCGCGCGAGCCCGAAGTGCGTGGCGACGTCCTTGTCGTCCTTGACCTCGTACACCGCGCGCTCGATCAGTCCCATGATGCGGCCGATCAGCGCTTCGGCGTTCGGCATGCGCCGCGCGGTGCGGATCATGCGTCCGATGTCGCGGCCGGTGAGGCGCTCCTTGGTGGGCACGCGGATGCCGTGCTCCTCCAGCATCTTCGCGACCTCCTCGATCTCCTCCTGGCTCTTCTCCTTGTGCACGCGGTAGATCGTCGGCAGGCCGCGCTTGCGGAACAGATCGCCCACGGCCTGATTGGCGGCCAGCGCGGTCTCCTCGATCAACGCCATCGAGAAGTAGCGCGGGTAGTCGACCACGGCCTTCACTTCGTGCCGCTCGTCGAACAGGAACTTGCGCTCGCGCGACTGCATGCGCAGCGAGC